>DAOUKN010000210.1:0-40620 GCA_034421255.1 Chloroflexota bacterium
CCAGTCCGGCACGGCGCGGAATCGCGCCAGGAGCGGCGGGTAGGGCTCGAGGATCGCGAGGTGCCGCGCCAAGATGTCGGACCAAGCCAGCCCGCGGTCCCCCAGCCATTCGCGGCTGAGCGGAATCTGCCGGTAGGCGTCGAGCCAACCGTCGAATCCGGCGGCGCTGAGCATGTCGAAGACGTTGGCCAGCCGCACCTCGCCCGTCACCGGATGGCGCTGTAGGAGACCGGCCTGCGTGGCCTGATAGAGAAACCCGTTGAGCTCGAACCGGTGGGAGGCGGGGTGGCCCAGGGTGTCGACGCCGCCGAAGTCCTGAAACGCGGTCCAGAACGCGGCGTCGGCGTCGTCGACGATGGCGAACCCGCCCCGCCCGCTGCCCGCCTGGGTGTAGAAGCGCCCGCCGTCGACGGCAAAGTCGGCGGCGGCGACGACCCGGCTGATCGAACCGGCGTCGGTCACGTAGAGCGCGCCGTCGGGACCGGGCGCGACGTCGACCTGACAGGGAACGCCGTCCAAGGTTTCGACCGCGGTCAGCTCGCGGTAGGTGGAGTCGGTGGCCTCGAAGCGCATGAGCTCGCCGGTGTTCCAGGCGCACATAAACAGGCTGCCGCGATGGAAGGCGATGCCCGTGGGCGCGATGGTGTCGCCGAAGCGCCACAGGGGGGCCGTGAACCCAACGTGGGGGTCGTCGCAGATGAACTCGGGCCGCCAGCCGAGGTTGGCGCCGCGCGTTATGCGGTTGACCTCGTCGTCGCAGTGGGGACCGTTTTCGGTGGCGAACATCTCGCCCGTGTCCGGATGGAAGGTGAAGTCGAAGCTGTTGCGCAGTCCCAGCGCCCAGATGCGGTCGTCATTGCCGGACGCCGGATCGCCGTCGTCGTGGAAGGGGTTGTCGGGCGGTGCGCTCCCGTCCGCCTTGTCGATACGCAGGATCTTGCCGAGCGGCGTGTCGAGCCGCGGCGCCAGGCCCGAGTCGTGGTTCTCGCCGAGCGTGAGATACAGGTAGCCGTCCGGGCCGAAGTGCAGGTTGCCGCCGTTGTGGAACGCGGCGCCGGTGGGGTTGGGCTCGTCCAGCAGGATGGTCGGTTCGACGCCGCGGCCGTCGACCTCGCGGAGCCGCACGACGCGATGCCCGGCGGTGTCGGCGCGCGTGTAATAGACGTAGACAAAGTCGTTGGCGGCGAAATCCGGGTCCACGGCAACGCCGAGCAATCCGCGCTCGAAGAGGTCGTCGACATCGAACACGGCGAACAGCTCATCGCGCAGCTGCCCGTTCTCCACCACGCGCAGGGCCCCCGACTTCTCGGTGTAGAGCAGGCGCCCGTCGGGGGTCCAGGCCAGCGCGACGGGGAAGTTGGCCTCGGCCACTACGGGCTCGACGCGAAGGTGTGCGGGCAACTCGGCCGCGTGCGCCGGCGGCGCGCCGACGAGCGCCGCCGCGGCAAGCAGCACGGCCCCGGCGAGCGTCTGGCCAGCGCGCTTGAGCCAGGCGCCCGGCATCGGCGGCGACTCGGTGGCGACCCGGGGCATCGGGCCGGATGCTAGCACCGGCGGGCCGCGACGCGGGCGCCGGATTTGGCGGCTGATGCCCAAGCGGGCGACGTGACCCGGTGTGGCATTCTCCGAGCGCTTGCCCGCCGACGGGGGTGACGGTGTTCCCGCGTCTGCTGCGATCGCCGCTCACTGTCCCCGCAGCGCTCATCGGCGGCGTGCTGACAGCGTTTTACAGCCTAAGCGCCGCGACCCGGGTTGCCGGGGGCGACTGGGGTCAGTTTCAGACCTTTGGCTACCTCGGCGGAATTGCGCATCCGCCGGGCTATCCATTGCTGACCGGCAGCATTCACCTCGCGAACCACGTCGCCCTCCCGGTGAGACGCCTCGTCCACCGCATCACCGGCGCCGAGGATTTCGCCGATCCCGCCCACGTGGCCAATGTCGTCAATGCCGGCTACGCCGTCGCCGCGGGAGTGGCGCTGTTCGTGGTGGCGGCCGTTCTCGCTCGCTCGCGGCTGGCCGGTTTGCTGGCGACGGTTGTCTTCACCACCGGGTACAGCATTTGGGCGCATGCCGCGCAGGCGGGGGCAATGAGCCTGCAAACGCTGATCGTGATCTTGCTGCTTGGCACGCTCGTCGCCTATGACGACCGGCCATCGGTCATGCGGCTGGCCGCGGTGGGGTTCGCGACTGGCCTCTCGCTGACAAACCATGGCGTCAGCCTCTTCATGCTCCCGGCCACGGCCGCCTTCATCGCGAGCCGGCGCTTTCCGGGAATTGCCCGCCCGCGGACGCTGGCGACTGTTGGCGGAGCCATTGGGATTGGGCTGCTGCCCTGGATATACGTGGTTCGGGGGCTATTCGTTCCCGTTGCCACCAGATATCCCGACAACGTCGCCCGGCTCAGCGTCGACGAGCTCGTGCACATGGTCGTCGGACGACCGTTCGAGCGTGTGAGCGACGTTCGCACGATCAATTCGCCAATTGACGACGGGGGATTCGCATTTCTGAACCAGTGGACCGTGCTGTCCGACCACGTGCTGCGCGAGTTTGGCTGGGTTTGGCTGGGGCTGGCGGTGTTGGGGTGGGTGGTGCTGGCGCGACAGCGGGCGCGACTGGCTGCCTGGGTTGCCTGGACCGGGCTGGCGACCATCTGGTTCGCCCTGGCCTCCATGCCGATGTTCGATGGGGTGCGGTACTTCGCGGTGATCTATGCGCTGCTGGCGGTCTGCGTGGGGGTGGCCGTCGGTTGGCTGCTGCGGCGGGTGGAGCCGGCCGCCAAGCGCTTCGCGCCGTCATTCGCGCGGTCTGCCGTGCTGGCCGCCGGCCTTCTGGCCCTGCTCGCCGCCGGCGCGCGGATCCAGCAGCAGTTCACCGGCGCGGCGCGCAGCCATATCGTGGAAGTGCGCGAAGATGCCGCCAAGCAGGCCGATATCGGCCTCGGCATCATGCGGCGGATGGCGCCCGGCAGCGTCTATATGACCGACTGGACGTCGTCCTGGTATACGCGATACGCCGCCATTCGCGAGGACGACCGCGGCATTCGCATCCAATCGGCGGACTATTGGAGGATGGGATTCGACGAGGCGGCTGAGATTCTGGCGAGCGGGCGGCGCCTCTATCTGCAGCGCACCTCGCCGGAATACGAGGCCGCCTACACCGTGGAGCCGCGCTGGGGCGTGATCTACGAGGTGCTGCCGGCCGAGCCGTCCGAATCCGGGGGCTGACGCTCGACTTGCGGTTGCCGCCTGCGCATACTCGTTCGCGATAGCGTGGCGGGCGAGAGGTACCCATGCATCCAGCGACGCCGCCGGATTTGCGCTCGGTGCGGCAGTGGACCGGGCGCTGGATCTGGGTCGAGGGCGAGCGCAAGCCGTTCCACTTCTTCCTCTATGCGCGGCGCTCGTTCGACCTCGCCGAGGCGCCCGAGACGGCGCGGCTGCGCATCACCGCCTCGGACCGCTACGCGCTTTGGGTCAACGGGAATTACATCGCTCGCGGACCGGCGCGCAGCGACCCGCGGCGCAAGAGCTATGACATCCACGATGTCGCGGCGCACCTGCGGCCCGGCGCCAACACGATTGCCGTGCGGGCCTATCACTACGCTACGCCTCGCCATGGCGACGGCTGGTCGAGTTGGAGCGGCAACGCCTACGGCGTCGGCGAGCGCGCGGGCTTGTGGGCGGAGCTCGAGACCGAGGACGACGACGGCGCAACTTCGACCATAGGCACCGATTCCGCCTGGCGGGTGCGTCCGGCGAAGGCCTGGGACCGGACGATCAAGGTCATCCACTCGCTGGTGGGTCCACCGGAGGTCTTTGACGCCGCCGCCGACCCGCCGGACTGGATGCAGCCGGAATTCGACGACGGCGACTGGGACGCGGCCTGGGAAGTCCCGGCCCGCGACTACGACTGGGTGCTGCTGGAGGCTCGCGAAACGGCGCTGTTGGACGAGCGCGAGGTGTTTCCGGCGCGCGCGGCGGCCACGGGCGAGGTGATCGAGGAGAGCCGCGGGGCCGTCCGCGACCTGCCGGAGCGCCTGGTGCAGGAGGTGCACTTCCCGCTGGAGCACGCGGTGATCGAGAACGTCGACGCCCTGATGGGGCCGGACGGCGTGAGCGAGCTTCGCAGCACGTTTGCGCCCGGACACGGCATCCGGTCGCCGTTCATCGTGCTCGACTTCGGGCGGCAGCTCTTCGGGTTTCCGCGCGTTCGGCTGACGGCGCCGGCCGGAGCGATCGTCGACATGACCTACGGCCAGCAACTCATCGACGACCGCATCCCGCCGGGAGCACCCTACGGCGACCGCTACCTCGCCCGTGAGGGGGCGCAGGTGTGGGAGCCGGCGGAGTACAAGCAGTTCCGCTACCTGCACCTGTGCGTGCGCAACACCTATGCCCCGGTGCACATCGAGTCGGTCTCGGTGGACGAGTACGTATATCCGGCGGAGCGTCGCGGCGCGTTCCGGTGCGACGATCCGCTGCTCGGCGCGCTGTGGACCGCCTGCGCCGACACGGCCTACCTCAACTTCGAGGACACGCTGGTGCACGAGGGGTTCCGCGAGCGGGCGATCTTCAACACCGGCGACGGCAGCCACGTGATGCACATGTGCTTCGCGGCCTACGGCGATCTGACGCTCACCGATCGCTTCATGCGGCTGGTGCCGCTGAGCAATCGCGGCGACGGGATGCTGCAGATGGTCTATCCGCCGGAGAACGCCCAGCGCTACGTGGTGGCCAATTTCCTGTTCCAGTGGAGCATGCGCGTGCGCGAGCACTACCTTCACACCGGGCGGCGGTGGGTGCTGGAGGAGCTGTACCGCAGCGTGCCGCCCCAGATCGACTGGTACGAGCCGCACCGCGACGCCGACGGGCTGCTGCGCAATCTGCCGCTGCAGAACACGCTGGATTGGACGGCGAACGACCTGCGCGGGGCCAGCTTCATCACCAACGCGCTCTACGTGGGCGGGCTGGAGGATGCGGCGTGGCTGGCTGATCGAGTGGGCGTGCCGCGCGACGCCGAACGCTGGCGGCGCATCGCCGCGGACGTGCGCGAGACGCTGCGACGCAACTTCTGGGACGAGGACCGCGGGCTGTTTTGGGACAGCGACCGGGCCACGGGGCCGGACGGCGTCTACAGCGACATCTCCAATGCCTACGCCATCCTCTACGGCATCGCGCCGCCGGAGCGCGTGGAGGCGGTGGCGCGCGCGATCGTGGAGCAATACGACGACCTGGTGCAGGCCACGCCGCTGTTCTTCGGCTACGTGGCCGACGCGATCCTGGGCGCCGGGCTGGTCGACGAGGGGCTCGATCTGATCAAGCGGCGGTACCGGCCCATGCTGGAGTCCACCGACAACCCCATGATCTGGGAGCTGTGGGACCCGTTCACCGGCGGCCACCGCATAGTCGAGGACTCCGACTACGCCCAGCGCCACGACGAAAACTACGTGCGGCCGATGTCCACGCGGAGCCTGGCGCATACGGGCGGGATCCTGGTGGGCTACGTGCTCTCGACGCGGGTGCTGGGGGTGACGTCGACGGGGCCGGGATTCAACACTTGCCGCATCGCGCCGCGTCCCGGATCACTGCCGCGGGTGGACGGCGCGTTTCCGACGCCTCACGGCGACATCTGGGTTCGCTGGCGGCGCATGCCGGGCGCACAGGTGCTTGAGGCCAGGATTCCGCGCGGTGTAGAGGCTGAGATTGTGATTGAGCGCGCGGTCGACCGAGCCGAGACGCTTGTCTATCGTGGATCAAAGGTGCCGCTGGTCGACGCCGAGGCGGTGGCCGCGGCAGGCTTCGTGGTCACAGACGCCGAGGTGCGCACGACCGTCCGCGGCGGGCCGCACGAGTTTATGTTGCGAGCGGCGGGTAGCATGCCGCGATGACTGCACGAAACTTTGGACGACGGCTCCCGGTCGCGCTGCTAACGGCGCTGTGCGCGTTTGTCCTCACGGGCTGCGTTCGCATCGAGATGACCTTCACCGTGGACGAGGACGGCTCGGGCACGGCCGCCGTGCTGATGGCGATCGATGAATCGCTGCTCGCGCTCTCCGGCGAATCCGCGGCCGACCTCTTTGGGGACATCGACGAAGAGATCGATGACCGGCCGCCGGGCGCGGTCGTCGATGAGTACCGCGCGGAAGGATTCGTCGGGCAGCGCATGAGCGTGCCGGTTCCCGACATGACGGACAACCAACTGGTTGCGGGGTGGCTGGGCGGCGTGGACGAGAGGGCCGATGTCCTGGACGACGGGGTCGGGTTCGTGCGTGAGGGAGACGGCTGGCGGTTCACGATGGCTATCCCGCCGCTGGGCCAGGAGCTGGCCGGCGAAAACGGCGACTTTACTGCCGGCCTAGCGGCCACGATGCTCGATAACGCCATCTTCCGGGTGCGCGTTTCGCTGCCCGGCGAGATTAGGGAGCACAACGCCGATCGGATCGAGAACGGTGTGCTGGTGTGGGATCTCGACTTGATGGGCGGCGAGCCGCGCCGGCTCAGCGCTCGCAGCGAGCTGGCGGGCGTGAGTCCGGCTATCGTCGCCGTCGCGATCGGGGCGGGGGTTGCCGTCGTGGTGCTGGCCGCGGCGGCAGCGCGCTCGGCCGTTCGCGCCCGTCGCAGGGCGTAGAACGCGCGACGGACCGAAGTCTTTCGAGTCGCCGCGGCGCCGGTCGGTTAGCTCCGGTACCCCGCCGTGTGGTGGCGGATGTCGTATCGGCCGGGGTAGCGCACGGGGAGGTCGCCTGACTCGATCATCTGGATGAGCGGCGAGGCCATGGTCTTGAGCGGCAGGCGCACGAGGCCGCGGATGCGGGTCGATTCGTAGATGGCCATCAGGGCTTCCTGCGTCTTGATGGCGAGGTGGGCGTCGCCGCGATGCTCGTCGACCTCGCCCGCGGCCCAGGCCGCCAGGGCATCGATCTCACGCAGGCGGGCGTCGTCGTAGTAGTCGCCGCAGGCGGGAATGTCGCGCGTGCGTCCGTCGCGGCCCACGATGCGGACGGCGTAGTCGGCGCCGCGGCCGTCTTGGGAGACGATGACGAGGCCGTCGGTTCCCACGAGGAGGTGCGTGTGCGCCTCTAGGCCCGGCGCGTCGGGCGTCTCGCTCTCCAGACCCAGCCGCATGCCGCCGGCCAGTCCGACGACCGCGGCGGCCATCTCCTCGCTGGGCCAGCCGCGCTCCCAGCGGTCCGTCTCGCGCTGGACGTTGCCCAGCACCCAGTCCACGTCGGGTTCTCCCAGCATGAACAGCATGCGGTCGAGGGCGTGGGTGAGGTGGTTGGTGATGCCGCCGACGGTGCAGCCGACGCGGGCGAATACGGGCGTGCCGATGTCGCCCGCCGCCACGGCGTCCCGCGCCTGCTCGTAGGCCCGCAGCCAGCGGCCCTGGTGCCCGATGGCGAGCTTGACGCCCTGCCTGTCACAGGTCTCCAGCATGGCGCGCGCCTCGCCTAGATTGCCGGCCATGGCCTTCTCGCACAGGATGGCGGTGGGCTTGTAGCGGCTGGCGGCGAGGATCGTGAGCGGCGCGTGGCTGGCCTGCGGGGTGGCGATGCTGAGCACATCGGGCTGCTGCTCGCGCAGCATGGTCTCGAAGTCGGTGTAGCGGGCCTCCACGTCGTGCTCGTCGGCCAGCGCGTGGCAGCGCGACTCGATGGCGTCGCAGATCGCCACCAGCTCGGCGCGCTCACTGGCGGCATAGCCGGCGGCATGCCTGCTCCCGATGCGGGCGCCGACGACGGCGGCACGCAGCGGTCGGTGCTGGTCAGACGCGCCGGACACGGCTCAGACCTCCACCGGGGGATAGACCCCGGCATGGCGGATGTCGTAGGCGCCCGGGTAGCGCACCTGCAACTGGCCGTCCTCGATCATGGCCTCGAGCGGCGAACGGCGGGTCGCGAGCGGCAGCGTGACGCGTGAGCGCGTGCGCGCGGATTCGTAGATGGCCATGAGGGCCTCGTGCGACGGCTGGGTGCGCGCGATGGACTGCACGTGCTCCGGTCCGCCGTCAATCCAGGTGGCCAGCTTGTCGACCTGGGCGACCCAGGGATCGACCTCCGGGAACTCCGTCGAGGCGAGATCCATCTCGCCGTGGGCGGACGACGTCAGATGCAGGTCGAAGGCCTCGCGGCCGTGCGCCGAGTGGGTGGAGATGCGGAGCACTCCTTCATCGCCCGCGAGCACGAAGCCCCAATTGCCGATGGTGGGGTTGGCGCCGATGTCCACGTCGAGCACCAGGCGCGTGCCACCCTCGAAGGCGATGACGCCCCCGCAGAGGTCCTCGGCGGCCAGACCGCGTTCGTAGCGGTCGGTTTCGCGCTGCACCTGGCCCACGGCCCAGTCGACCGCCGGGTCGCCGAGCATGAAGCGAATGAGGTCGACGACGTGGGAGCCCTGGTTCAGCAAGCCGCCTTCCTGCACGCTCACGGTGCTGGCGAGAGGCCGCCCGATGGCGCCCTCGGCGATGAGCCGGCGCGCGTGGGCGAACTGGGGGATCTGCCGTCGCATGTGGCTGATGACGAGCTTGACGCCGTGCTCGTCGCAGGCCGCGGTCATGGCCTCGACGCTGCCCATGTCGGGCGCCATGGGCTTCTCGCAAATGATGGCCTTGGGGCGGGCCTCGGCGGCGGCGATCACCATGGGCGCGTGGAATTGGCAGGGGGTGGCGACGCTGACGATGTCGAGCGTCTCGTGCTCCAGCATGGCCTCGAGGCTGGTGTAGCGGTGGGGCACGTCGAAGGTGCGCCCAACTTCGTCCAGCAGCGCGGCGTCAAGGTCGGCGATGGCGACGAGGTCGGTCGTGTTGCTGCCGGTATAGGCGCCTGCGTGCCGGGTGCCGACGCCAAGCCCCACGATGCCGGCGCGATACATCGTCGTTGCCTCAATTCAATCCGCCGAGAGGCGGTCATGGGCCTTGGGCGCAGGGTAGCGCAGTGGGCGCCGGTGACTACGGGCGGAGTAGCGTCCTACTTTGCGTTGCTGCTACGACTGTCTCTCCGAGCTTCGCGACACTGACGAGGGCAGAGTTCGCATCACGGCCCGGGCTCAGTCGCTAGCGCTACCGCTCATGGCGTCGAGGTGCTTGAAAATTCGATCACGCAGGCCTTCGTCACCGCGCCGGCGCCCAATAGCCACCAAGTCCTCACTGAGCAGGTCTCCCCGTATGAGGTAGTCGGAGTCCTCACGCTGAACAACGGCCAAATGGGCAACATCCGTCAGCCCGCGGTTGGGTAGTCGTACCGAACAATGCCCACCCGTCCGCGCCGAATGCGGCAAGCACATTCCCCACGTCGATCTCTACGTTCATCAGGCGGCCATCGCCGCCAAGGGCTCCTTTTCCCCGGGTACCACTTGTGCCGCACCCACCCACGAGCGCGTCTCCAGATCGAAGTACGACTGACCAGACTTCACGTAGTCGTGAGCGGCGTGCCAGGCGACACCAGCCCGGCCAAGTTGGACTTCAAGCTGGCCAAGCTCCCGCGTGTCCTCGATGAATTCCTGGAGGAGCGTAAAGAAGTTGCTGCGGGCGTCGTCACGCGACCATCCATACGCTGTGAGACCCAGTGGACGAAACCGTGCGGTGTGCAATCCGTCGGGGAACGTCTCGTATTCAACGGTCGTCATCACCACCACTTTCGAGCTCCCAGTCATCCGACTCTCCTCAGCACGACCCCGAGTACTGGGGACGCGTAGTCGTACACACAGACCCTAGTCGCAGACTTGCGTTTTTCCAACGGGCCGTCCCGCACACCAACCCCGATTTGTCACCTGAACGTAGGACACTAGGGCCATCGGGGACGCCTCAACGCTGCGTCACGCGCGGGGCCGGCGGTGCGCTGGGACTGCCGCAGGGCGTCTCGCGGCGTGAGGAAGCGCGTGTTTCGGAGGCTGAGCTGTCGGGGACCGCTGCTATCCTGCCTCGGGGCGCCAGATCCGGCCCACGTCGGGCCGTCCGGGCTACGGTGCGGGGGCTCGCCTTGGCTCGTCGGTCTGCCCCAAGGCTTCCAGCACGTGGCGAACCCATCCCCATCGGCGGGCGCTCGACTCCCGCGCCCTGCCGCCGGACGCTATTCGCGGCGCGCCATCTTGCGCGCCCTGCCGCTTGCCGTGGCGGCCGGGGTCACGGGATGCGACCTGGGTCCGCCGGACTCTGATCTGCCGCCATTGACTCCGCTCCCGGTTGAAGTCGTCAACGTGCCGCGGTATACGCCAACGCCGAGCCCGACGCCTTCCGCGCCCACGACGCTCGCCGCGGCCGAGGCGACGCCGCTTCCGTCCGGCACGACAATCCGATTCGCGGGCTGGGGCGCTTCGACCGAGCAGGACGCGCTCCGCCAGGTGCTGGCGGCCTTCGAGCAGGCCCAGCCCGAGGTCGATCTCGACGTGCGGCTGGACAACGTCTGGGCGGGGGAGGGCATGCGCGCCGGGCTGGCTGACGGCATTGACGCGGACGTGGTGCGGGTGGCGGCGGACGACGTGTTCGACCTGACGGCCGGCGGCTATCTGGCGCCACTGGACGAGTTCGTGGCGCGCGACGTCGGTCTGGACGACCTTGCGCCGGCGGCGATAGAGGCGCGGACTGGACCCGGCGGGGAGATTACCGCTCTCAGCATTGGCGCGGCCTACCTCGGCGTGTTCTACAACGAGGCCCACCTGGAGCTGGCCGGTGTCGAGCCGCCATCGAGCTGGGAGGATTCCTGGTCGATCGCCGAGTTCGAGTTTGCCGCGCGACGCCTCACGGCGGCGGATGAAGACCGTGTGGATCGCTATGGGCTCGCCGCTGTGCCGTGGTTGACTCGGGCCGCGCTGGCCGACGCGGCAGGGCTGACCGGGTCGGACGCGTTCTTTGCTCCGGATCAGACCCGATCCACGATGCAGGCGGCCGTGCACGCGCGCACCCTGGGGCGCATGGCGGGCTGGCGGAGCCGGTCACAGATGGAGCTTGGCATCGAGGAGCGCTTTGGGACGCCGTTCAACGGCGGGCAGGTGGCGCTGTACGTCGACGCCAGCGACTTCGCGCCGCTGGTGCGGCCGACGGTCCCATGGGGCGTGGCGCCGCTGCCCGCGTGGACCGACGGATCCCCAGTGACGGAAGGCGTGGAGATTTGCATTGCCGTCAATGGGGCCACGGAAGACCCTGAGCCGGCCTGGCGGCTGGCCCAGTCATTTCTGGAGCCCGAGGCGCAGCGGGCGCTGGCGCGCAGCGACGCCGCGGTCCCATTTCGCCGCTCGGTGCTGCGCGAGCCGGCCTTTCGCGACCCGAATCGGCCGCCCGCCGACCGCACCGCCTGGAGCGGCGCCATTGCGCACGACTTGCAGACGCCGTCGAATCCCGGATCAAAGGCCTGGCACGTGCTGACCGGAGCCCCCATTGAAGCCGTCCGGCGCGGTGAAACCGAGGCCGACGCGTTTCTCGAACAAGCCGACCAGCTCATCACGCGCAAACTGGAGGCGCACGAGTGGTCGGTGGCGAAGGATGTTCCGGGCTACCGGAGGCCGCCGTCGCTGGGCAACGTGATGCTGCGCGAGTCCGACGAACGGCGGGAGCAGGAGCGGCGCAGCCGCACGGCTCCCTAGGTTTAGGCGAGGTCAGCCGGTCTCGCAGTAGGGCAGACCAAGCTCGACTAGATCACTGTCCGGCACCTCGCGCAACCCCGCGGGAACGCACCCGGTGAATTGGTTGCTTCCGCCGAGATAGAGCCCGCGCAGATTGGTCAAGTGGCTTAGTTCCGGCGGGATCTCGCCGTGCAGCAGGTTCCCGTCGAGATACAGCCCTTGCAGGTTGGTCAGGCGGCCCAGCTCGGCTGGGATCGTTCCACGCAGTTGGTTGTCCCAGAGGGATAGCTGCACGAGGTTGGCAAGGCGACCCAGCTCGGCGGGAATCGATCCACTCAGTTGGTTGCCGGCGAGCGAAAGGCCCCCCAGGTTCGTGAGGCTGCCGAGCTCAGCGGGGATCGGGCCGGTTAGCCGGTTTAGGTCGAGATACAACGCTTCCAAGTTGGCGAGACGACCCAATGCGGGTGGAATCTCCCCATGCAACTGGTTCCCGGTGAGAAAAAGCCCTCCCAGGTTCGCAAGGTTGCCCAACTCGGCGGGGATGCGCCCGCCCAACTGGTTGTCGTTGAGGCCCAGCACTTGCAGCCTGGCGAGACCGCCCAGCGTGGCTGGGATTGTCCCGCGCAGGTGGTTGGCACCGAGAATCAACACGCGGAGGTTGGTGAGATTCGGGAGGTCGGGCAAGAGCTCCCCATGCAGTTGATCGCTCATGTGGCCCAGTTCCGGCGGGATCGCGCCTCGCAACTGGTTGTCGCTGAGGTCCAAGACTTCGAGGTTGCCGAGGCGGCCGAGGTCGGGTGGGATGGTTCCGGTCAACCGGTTCCGGTTGAGTTCGAGCGCCTGCAGATTGGAGAGGAGGCCAAGCTCTGGTGGGATGTTCCCGACGAGACCGTTCTCCCGGAGCTGCAACCCCGTGACCCGACCGGCGTCGTTGGTGGTGACCCCGTGCCATTCGTCGAGGGGCGCCTCGCTGAGCCAGTTGGTGCTGTCGGTCCAACTTGAACCGTCGCTGGCGTCGTAGAGCGCGACGAGGGCGGCCCTGTCGGCGGCGATTGCGAACTCGGCGCAGAACAATAGGCCGGCGTCGCGGAGGTCGCTGTTTGGCAAGAGCCGTAGCTCGTCGGGGATACATCCGACGAAGCGGTTGCCTCCGCCGAGATTCAGTTCGTTCAAGTGGTCAAGCCGACCCAGCGCGGCCGGAATCTTTCCGCTCAAGAGGTTATGCCGGAGCGACAGGTAGGTCAGCTTGGCGAGGTTCCCCAACTGGATCGGGATCGCCCCTGTGAGCTGATTGTCCGCGAGCCACAGCACCTCCAGGTTGGCCAGGCGCCCCAACTCGTGCGGAATCGGCCCCGTGAGCTGGTTGGATCCGAGCCGGAGATCTTGCAGATTGGCGAGGCGCCCCAGGTCGGGCGGAATAGTCCCGCGCAGTTGGTTCTTCGAGAGTTCCAGAACCGCCAGTTGCGCAAGGTCGCCCAACTCGGACGGGAGCTCGCCCGAGAGTTCATTGCTTTGGAGGCGCAGGGCGGTTACCTGGCCATCGGAGTTCGTGGTTACACCGTGCCATTCGCCGATGGGAGCCTCGCCGAGCCAGTGGCGGCTGTTGGTCCAACTCGGACCGTTGGTGGCGTGGTAGAACGCGATCAGCGCGGCACGATCCTCGGCGCTTTCGCTGAGCCCGCAGGGCCACAGATCGAGATCTTGAAAGTCGTTGGCTTCGATGGCACGCACCGCGGTGGGAATGCACCCAGTGAATTGGTTGCCGCCGCTGAGCCGCACGAAGCTCAGGTTGGGGATGCGGCCCAACTCGGACGGGATAGGCCCATGCAGCTGGTTCCCGTCGAGACGCAGCCATTCCAGCTTGGTGAGATTGCCCAGCTGGGGCGGGATAGTTCCCTGCAGCCGGTTGTTGCTGAGCTTCAAGGTCCTTAGCTGGGTGAGACCGCCCAGCTCGGATGGAATTGGACCCTGTAACTGGTTCTGATCCAGCGACAGCCATTCCAGCTTGGTGAGTCGACCCAATTGGCGCGGAATCTCTCCGGTGAGTTGGTTGTCGCGGAGCCCAAGACTCGTCAGGTTGGCAAGGTGCCCTAGCTCCGACGGAATCTGCCCCGTGAGTCGATTCACATCGATGAAGAGGAGACGCAATCGGGAGAGGTTTCCCAAATCGGGTGGAATCTCCCCAGACAACCGGTTGTTTGCGAGGTCCAGCAATTCAAGTCTGGAGAGATTTCCCAGTTCGGGCGGGATGCTCTCGGCAAGCTGGTTGGAACCGAGCCAGAGCAAGACTAGGTTGGCGAGACCTCCCAGGTGGGGTGGAATGGCTTCGCTCAGCTGGTTGCTATGGAGGGCCAGCGTCACGAGACTAGTCAAACCGCCGAGTTCCAATGGGATCGCCCCACTCAGGCGGTTTTCTTCAAGCGACAAATCCGTCAGCTTGGTGAGCTGACCCAGCTCGGCGGGGATGACGCCACTGAGTTGGTTGCGACCGAGGGTGAGGTTTCGCAGCTCGGTGAGACTCCCCAACTCCGGTGGAATCGTGCCCAGCAACTGGTTGCTGAAGAGATCCAACTCTCGCAGGTCGACCAGGCGGCCAAGCTCAGCCGGAATGCGGCCATGCAGACTGTTGAGGGAGAGACTCAGCACCCTCAGGTTGGAGAGATCGCCGAGCTCCGGCGGCATCTGGCCGCGCAACCCGTTGTCGGAGAGGTCTAACACGGTGACTCGGCCAGCGCCGTCGGTGGTGACGCCGTGCCACTCGCCGACGGGCGCGTCGCTGAGCCAGTTGGTGTTGGTGGTCCAGGTCGGCCCGTCGGTGGCGTGGAAGAGCGCGACGAGGGCAGTTTTTTCAGCATGGGCCGTCGCGTCCGCGCAGAACGGCACGTCGAGCTCGGTGAGGTCGATGTATGCGACAGCCTGCAGCCGGTCGGGAATGCAGCCCGCGATCTGATTCTCTCCGAGACGAAGCGACTCCAGGTTGCGGAGGCTGCCGAGTTCGGGTGGGATTTCTCCTCTGAGCTGGTTGGCGTCAAGGTGCAAGGCCTTCAGATTGGTGAGCTGCGACAACTCGACCGGGATACTCCCCAGCAGCGCGTTCTGGCTCAGACGCAGGGATTCCAGAATGTCCAAGTGGCCCAACGCGGGCGGAATGGTCCCGCTCAGCCGGTTGGCGCCGAGGTGCAAGACCCGCAGATTCGTGAGGCTTGCCAACTCGACCGGGATGTTCCCTCGCAGCGCGTTGTGACTCAGATTCAGGGTTTCCAAGGCAGCGAGGTTCTCCAACGCGGATGGGATCGGCCCGCCCAGCTCGTTGCCGCTGAGGTCCAGCACTTCCAGGCTGGTGAGATGGCCCAGCGTGGTTGGAATGGTCCCGCGCAACTGGTTGCCACCGAGATTCAACACCTGGAGCTTGGCAAGACTGGGCAGGCCGGGTGCAACCTCTCCACTCGGCTGGTCGCCCGCGAGCGCCGGCCGGTCCGAGATGAGGAGCCGGCCCAGTTCCGGCGGGATCGCCCCTCGCAACTGATTGGCGCTGAGGTCCAGGACCTCCAGATTGCCCAGTCGGCCGAGGGCGGGCGGGATGATTCCGGCGAGACCGTTCTCCCGGAGCTGCAGCCCCGTGACCCGGCCGGTGGAGTCGAGGGTGACGCCGTGCCATGCGCCGAGGTGAGCATCGCTCATCCAGTTCGTGCTGTTTTTCCAGTTCGCCCCATTGGTCGCGTGGTAGAGGGCGACCAGCGCGGTGCGATCGACGGCGGCGGTTTCGGGGCAAAACGGCAGCTCAAGCCAGGCGAGGTCGCTCTGCGGCACGTTTTCCAACGGCGCGGGGATGCACCCGGTGAGCTGGTTGCTCCCGGCAAGCCACAGCGCCTGCAGATTGGAGAGATTGGCCAGCTCGGGCGGTATGGGCCCTTGCAGCTGGTTGCCGGAGAGGATCAGCTGTTCCAGGTTGGCGAGCCCGGCCAGCTCAGGCGGTATGGCGCCCTGCAGTTGATTGTCGTTGAGATAGAGCGATTGCAGATTGAACAGGCGGCCGAGCTCGGGCGGGATCTCCCCCTGCAACTGGTTTCCGGAGATCCAGAGCGACTCGAGGTGGCTGAGGCGGCCCAACTCGGGCGGGAGCTGCCCGCTCAACTGGTTGTTGCTGAGTTCCAGCCATACCAGATTGGGAAGGCTTCCCAATTCAGGCGGTATGGGTCCGCTGAGCTGGTTTCCGCCCAGTCCCAGCGACGTCAGGTTGACGAGGCGGCCCAGCTCGGGCGGGATCTGCCCGTGGAGGTGATTCTCGCCGAGGATCAAGCGATCGAGGTTTGTGAGGCGACTCAACCTGGGCGGGATCTCTCCAGTCAGCCCGTTTTCCCCGAGCCACAAGGCCGTGACGCGTCCACTCTCGTCGGTGTTGACCCCATACCACTTGTCAAGGGACGCCTCGCTGAGCCATCCACTGCTATTGATCCAGTTCGGTCCGTCGGTGGTGCGGTAGAGCGCGACCAGCGCGGCCCTGTCCGTGGCGGCTGAGGGCGTCACAGCCGCGTCGGGATCGGCGGCGCAGAGAGCCAGCCCGAGCTCGTCGAGATCATTGATCGCGACGTCCCACAACTCAGCCGGGATGCATCCGGTGAATTGGTCGTTGCCGCCGAGCTGCAGCACCTCCAGGTTGGCGAGGCGGACCAACTCGGCGGGGATCGTTCCGGTGAGCAGGTTTTGGTGCAGCTGGAGCTCGCTCAGGTGCTCCAGGCGTCCCAATTCAGCGGGGATCGCGCCGGTCAACTGGTTGTGGTCGAGGAGGAGCCGGCGCAGGTTGGCAAGACGACCCAACTCGGGCGGGATCGCGCCGCTCAGCTGATTCCCCGAAAGCGCGAGCGTTTCCAGCTCGGAGAGGTCGCCCAGCTCGGACGGTAATGCGCCGGTCAACTGGTTGGCATCGAGTTGGAGCGCGCGCAGGTTGGCGAGACGGCCCAGCTCCGGCGGGATCACCCCGCGCAATCGGTTCGCGGAGAGGTTTAGCCCTCGGAGGTTCGCCAGGCGCCCGAGATCGGCCGGGAGTTCACCAACCAATTGGTTTGCCCGGAGCGACAGTTGGCTCAGACTGGTGAGACTGCCCAGTTCGGCGGGGATGGTCCCACTCAGCTGGTTATCGCCGAGCCCCAAGACGGTCAGGTTGGCCAGCCGGCCCAGCTCGGGCGGCAGCTCCCCGCTGAGCCGGTTGCTGTTGAGCCAGAGCTGTTGCAGGCCGGCCAGACGCCCGAGCTCGGATGGCAGCGCTCCGCCCAATTGGTTTCCGCTAAGGTCGGCCACGCGCAGGTTGGCCAAACTGCCGAGCGCGGGCGGGAGTTCGCCAACCAATCCGTTTTCGGCGAGGCGGAGCTCCGTGACTTGCCCCTGGACGTCCGTGGTGACGCCGTGCCACTCGCCGAGCGGCGCCTCGCTGAGCCAGTTGGTATTGGCGGTCCAGTTCGCGCCGTCAGTCGCCTGGTAGAGCGCGACCAGCGCATCCCGATCAGTCGAGGGCGTTTGCGCTGAAGCCGTCGTCGGCGCTCGGCCCGTCGCGGCGAACGCGGCAACGAGCATAAGCGTCAAGGCGACGGCGCGAACGGTCACTGGCGCTGCCTCCTAAGGAGGCGGTGTCCTGGAGCTTTACCCATGCTTGAGCCGCGGCAAGCATGGCCGAAGCCCTGGCGCGGGGCAACCGTGGACGGGGTGGCTCTGGATTGGCCCCGGAGGCAGCCCGCGACCTGGGATTGAGTCAGAGCGTGCTTAGGGGTTGGGTACCTCGAAGCGGAAGCCCTCGATGTCGATTTCGAGGTCAACCAAACCCGGGTCGATGTCAAACACCACGGCCACCGTGGCTGTCTCTCCGCCTGGCACGGCCTCGACCAGGAACAGCGGCCGACCCTCCGCTTCCTGCGAGGCCATGCCGAGAAGCCCATTGACGCCGGGCGAGTCCACGGCAATTTCGTTGCCACCCGGCTCGATGAGCACGATGTTGGCCTTGGAAACGACGATGTTGCCGCTGTCGTTGGTGTTGGTGAACGCGATGGTCACGACCAGGTACAAGCCATTCTTGGGCCGGTACGGTGAGCCGCGAACCTGCGCCAGCTGCTCGAACCGCTGCACCGAAACCAGCGTCAAGTTGAACCCACGTGATGTGAATAGGGTGTCGCCTACCGTGGGAAGGAAGGTGCGCCATTCGGCGCGTTCCGCCACGGCTTCAGCCGTGGCCTCAGCCGAAGCCTCGGCCTAGGTCTCGGCCTCCGCCTCCTCCTCGCTGGTCTAGCAGATTGGCAGGCCGAGAGCCTGGGCGTCGTGTGGCAGAAGGTCCTCCCAGTTTGCGGGAATGCACCCCGTGAATTGATTGCCCCCGCTGAGCGACAGCCATCTCAGATCGGCAAGGCCGCCAAGCTCGGAAGGGATTTCTCCGCTCAGCCGGTTGTTACTGAGCGTGAGTGACTGCAATTTGGAGAGGCGGCCCAACTCGGGTGGGATCGCCCCTTCCAGCAGGTTCTTCTGCAGGTGCAACACCTGCAGATCGGCGAGGCTGCCGAGCTCGGCAGGGATGGCGCCGCTCAGTTGATTCTCGAAGAGAGCCAGCGCCAGCAAGTTGGAGAGGTTGCCCAGTTCGGGTGGGATCGCGCCGGTGAGCTGATTCGCAAAGAGCCACAGAGTCCGCAGATTGCCGAGGTCTCCAAGCTCCGGGGGTATCTGGCCGCTCAACTGATTGTCGCTGAGCACCAGCGATGCCAGTTTGGAAAGGTGGCCGAGCTCCGACGGTATCGTCCCGGCGAGCTGGTTCTTGTTGAGCAGGAGCTCATCCAAGCTGGAAAGGCTGCCCAACTCCGGAGGAATCCCCCCATCGAGCGCATTCCGGGCCAGCCACAGCTTCTTCAGGCTGGAGAGGTTGCTCAACTCCGACGGGATGTCCCCGCTGAGCTGGTTCGCGTGCAAGTGCAACACTTCCAGGTTTGAGAGACGTCCAAGCTCGGCGGGTATCGGTCCGCTGAGTTCGTTGCCATTGAGCAGCAGCTCGACAAGATTGGCGAGGCGGCCCAGTTCGGCTGGGATCGTGCCGCTGAGTTGATTGTCCTTGAGCCGCAGTTGTTCAAGCTCGACCAAGCTGCCGAGCTCGGGTGGCAATACGCCGCGCAACTGGTTGTTACTGAGCCACAGCGCCGTGACCCGGCCGGCCGCGTTCGTCCTGACGCCCAACCATTTCGCGATCGGCTCCTGACTGAGCCAGTCGCGGTTGTTCTTCCAGTTGGCGCCGTCGGTGGCCTGGTAGAGGGCGACCAGCGCGGCCCTGTCATTGGCATCGACCGGCGACGGCGTCTGGGCCGGCGTCGGCAGCGTGGTTGCGACGGGCGTCGGCGTCGCCGTCGGAACTTCGGTCGGCGTCGGCGTATGAGTAGGCGCAGGAGTCTGGGTCGGCGCGGCTGAAGCGGTCGGCGTTGCGGCCTTGTCAGGCGGTGGGGTTGGCGTGGGCGTGTGGTCTGCCGGCCCGGGCGGCTCGACCGTGGCAGTCGCCGGTGCCGGCTCCGCCGTGGCAGGCGGTTTGGCAGGTTCGTCGCACCTGGCCGCCATGAGCGCAATTGTGACCACGACTACAAGCGCGGCGGCCCGGATGGTCACTGGCCGGCTCCGCCGCGCAGGCCGTCGTGCGTCGAGCTGCGCGGACCCCGGGGCCTCAACGGTGCGCGACCGATGGCAGGTATGGCGCAAGCTCTCGCGGAGGAAAACAGTCGAAGGGCAACGCGGTTCACTCCCGCCTTCGGTCGATGGTGACGGCGGCTTCGGCGAGGATGGAGCCGGCGATGGCGACGCTGGGCTTGGCGATGCGCACGCGCACGCGGGTCACGCGGGGGAACTCGGCCAGCACGCGGGCGGCGATGGTTTCGCCAAGCGATTCGAGCAGATTGCGGGGCGGTCCGAGCATCACGTCCTGGGCGACGGCGTAGAGCTCGCTGTAGTTCACGGTGTCGCTCACGCCGTCGGATTGCCCGGCGGCGCGCAGGTCGGCGTGCACGTCCACATCGACGACAAACCGCTGGCCGAGGGTGCGCTCCTCGGCGCGGGCGCCGTGGTAGGCGAAGAAGATCATGCCCTTGAGGCTGATGACGTCGCTGCTCAAGACTCTCCGCCTGTTCGCTGGCGCGCGATGTGGTGCAGGACGATGGCGCCGGCGGCGGCCACGTTGAGCGAGCCGATGCCGCTGCGCAGCGGCACGCTGACGATCGCGTCGCACGCTTCCCGCACGCCTGGTCGCATTCCGCGCGCCTCGTTGCCCACGACGATGCAGCATGGCGCGTCGTGGGGCATGGCGTCGAACGATGTCTCCGCGGCGGCGTCGAGCCCGATGACTCGGACGCCGTCGGAGCGGAGGGACTTGAGCGCCCGCGCGAGGTTGGTCACGTTGACCACGGTGGAGCGCAGGCTCGCTCCGGCGGAGGCGCGGGCCAGCCCGCCGGTCAGCGCCGCACTGCGACGCTGCGGCACGATGACGCCGGCGCCGCCACAGGCCTCCAGGGTGCGGATAAGCGAGCCCAGATTGCCCACGTCCTCGACCTGGTCGGCGGCCAGGATGAGCGGCGGTTGGGCGCGTCCGGGCTGGGGTTGCAGCAGGTCGCGCAGCCCGGCGCCCGCGGATGGGGCCAGCGTGGCGACGACGCCCTGGTGGTTGCCGCCGAATGACAGGGCGTCCAGATCGGCGGTGTCTACGAAGGCCACCGGCACGCCGGCATCGCCCGCCAGCTCACGCAGGGGGGCCGTGGACTCAGCGGCGCCGCGGGCGACGAGCAGCCGGGTCAGCCCATAGCCGGCGGTGAGCGCTTCGCGGACGGGGTGGCGGCCCCAGATGGCTCCGGCTAGAGGTCGGTCGGCGTCGTGTGACGCCAGACCGTGCCGTCGGGGGTGTCTTCCAGGACGATGTCGAGATCCGCGAGACGATCCCGGACGCGATCGGCGAGCTCCCATTGCCGCGCCTCCCGCGCCATGCCGCGAATCTCGACCAGCAACTCAATGTACGGCGCGGCGTCCGCGGCGTCGGCCGGACCTTCGGTCACCTCCACGCCAAGCACGCCGAGCAACTGCCTCAGGCGGTCCTGCGCCTCGGCCACCGCGCCCGGCGTCGCGTTCGGCGCGGCGCGGTTGATTGATCGGCCAAGCTCGAACAGCGCGCCGATGGCGCGCGGGGCGTTGAAGTCGTCATCCATGGCCGCTTCGAACTCGCGCTGCGCGTCGGCGCTTGCAGCGGCCAGCGTCTCCGCGTCGCCGGACGTATCTCCGCCGCGCGCGCGCAGGATGCCGCGCAGCCGCTCGTAGGCGGCCGCGGACGGTTGCAGGGCCTCCATCGAGAATCCCATCGCCGTGCGGTAGTGCACCGAGAGGAAGAACAGCCGCAGCACGTCCGGCTCCACGACCTCCAGCACGTCGGCCAGGGTGGTGTAGTTGCCGGCGGAGTGGGCCATCTTTTCGCCGTCGGTCTGCAGCAACCCCGCGTGCATCCAGTGCTGCACGAAGGGCGATTCCCCGCTTGCGGCTTCGGACTGCGCGATCTCGTTTTCGTGATGCGGAAAGATCAGGTCGGCGCCACCGCCGTGGATGTCGATCTGGTTGCCAAAGGCGGTGTGGATCATGGTGGAGCACTCGATGTGCCAGCCGGGGCGACCGCGACCCCAGGGACTGTCCCAGCCGATCTCGTCGTCCGGGGCGAGCTTCCAAAGGGCGAAGTCTCGCGGGTCTCGCTTCTCGGGATCCACCTCGACGCGCGCGCCGGCCTCGACGCCCAGCTCCTCCGTGCGTCCGGACAGGCAGCCATAGGACGGAAAGTCCGGCACGGAGAAATAGACGCCTTGCGAGGTGGCATAGGCCGCGCCGCGGTCGATGAGGTGTTGCACCGCCGCCACAATCTCCGCCATCGAGCCGGTGACGGTGGGGTACTCGTGGGCATGGCGCACGCGCAGGCGGTCGAGCACTTCGAAGTAGGCCCGCGTCTGCTCCTCGGCGTAGTCGAGCGGGTCCTGCCCGATGGCCCGCGCGCGGTCGATGATCTTGTCGTCGATGTCGGTAAAGTTCTGGAGGTGTCGCACCTTGTAGCCGCGGTACTCCAGGTAGCGGCGGACGACGTCCATGTGGACGAACATGAAGCCGTGGCCCACGTGGGGCGGGGCCTTGGGCGTCATGCCGCAGACGTAGATGCGCACCGTCTCGTCGAGCGGCGTGAAGGGGCGCTTTTCTCCCGTGCGCGTGTCGGAGATGTGAAGCGTCACCGTGGCTGACCGTGGGAGATGCGGCGGCGAATTCTACCGATGACGCCGCGCCAGCAGGACCACGGCGTGGCAGGCGATGGCCCGACCCTCGCCCACGGCGTCCAGCCCCTCGTTGGTCGCGGCCTTGACGTTGACTCGATCAGCGTCGACGTCGAGGCACTCCGCCACCGATCGCTCGATGGCGGGCACGTGCCCGGCGAGCTTGGGGCGCTCCAGCAGCACCGTGGCGTCAAGGTTGACGAGTTCCCAGCCGGCGTCGCGGGCGCGGGCCGCCGTCTCTTGCGCGAAGCGGGTGCTGTCGGCACCGCGCCAGGCGGGGTCGCTGTCGGGATAGTGGCGGCCGATGTCGCCCGCCCTGAGCGCTCCCAGGATCGCGTCCACGATGGCGTGTAGCAGCACGTCGGCGTCGGAGTGACCCACGGCCCCTTTCTCCGACGGCACCCGCACGCCGCCGATCATCAGTGGGCGGCCGCCGGCGAGCCGATGGATGTCGTAGCCGTGGCCCACGCGCAGCTCGGGCAGGGGCTCAGACGCCTCCGCGCTGGCTACCAGTAGTCCTCCGTGATCACCTGCGACTCGCGGCCCGTGGTGAGAAAGCCCTTGCCGGCGAGAATCTCCTTCACGTCGCTGATCATGCCCGGATTGCCGCACAGGTAGGCCGCGCTGCCGGCGACCGAGAGCCGCTCGCGCACCGCGGCGTGGACCTCGGCGGGCAGATAGGGCGGCACGCGCCCGATCTGGGGTTCGCCGCAGACCATCCGCAAGACGTCATTGAGCCGGCCGCGTCCCATGTGCTCCTCGTATCCGGGGTCTTGCTCGGGACGGCTGACGACGGGCACGTAGATCAGCTCGAATCCGGCGTCGTCGGCCAGCGCCTCCAACTCGGCGCGGTAGCCCAGTTGGCTGGCGTAGGACACGCCGTGCAGCACCGTGAGACGCCGCGGCACATCGCCGTCCTGCTGGTATTCGTGCCAGAAGTCGCGGGCCATCGAGACGAACGGGGCGAGCCCGGTTCCGGTGGCGGCGCACACGAGATCGCGCTGCGTGGTCCGCGAGGGCACGAAGCGCCCGGCCGGGCGCGGCATATAGAGCACCTCGTCGCCCGGTGCGTGACGCCAGAGCGCGCCGGTGAACACGCCCTGGCGATTGCTGCCGTCCTCGTCTGCGTCCCGGACCAGGATGACGTAGAACTCGAGCGACGTGCGCTCGCGCGACGCCGAGGCGATGGAGAACTGTCGCGGGCGCGGGTCGTCCGCGGGCTGGTCCCAAAAGGCCAGTTGGACGTACTGGCCGGCCTCGAACTCGGCGAACGGCTCGCCGTCGGGGCGCTCGATCGTGAAGATCGCAATGTCGGGGTCATCCAGCAGCTCCCAAGTCGCCAACCGCGCGCTTTCCATGCGCTCTCGAATGTCGCGGCGTCGGCGGCGCGGAGTGGGCGGAGCGTCGGTCACTGCTGGTCACCGGGTCTGGTCATGGCGTCAGGATAGCCTGCTCCATACTCAATACGGAGATGCGGGTCCCCGCCGCCGCTCCCGCGCCACCACGCTCTCCCTCGTCTCCCCACCACCATTCCAGTGAACGAGGAATCCACCGTCCCGACGGCAACGCGGCTCACTAGCCTGTATTGACAGCGGCATGCGCACGCAAATATAATTACAACTTATGTTTAGTGTAGACTAACGCCTAGGGCGCAATCAGCGGGTAAGTTGGCGACTCGGGAGGCAACGATGAGCACCGGCGATAAGTCAACCTCGTTCTTCAAGCTGCTTGCTCGCAGCATACCGACCGAAGAATATCTTCAACTCGTGGTCACGCTCGCCTTGGAACATCAACGGCAATCGAAATCAAAACATCCTTCGCTGAAACGCCTGAGGACAGCGATCAACAACAGCGGGCTGGAGATTGAGGGTTGGCGCAGCAAGGCTGCGGCCAGCGCGCCAACACCGCGCCTTGTCACCCCCGTATCGGAACTTATGCCGCATTCCAACGACCTTGCCGAAGCCGTGTTCAGCGTTTGGGCCGACTCTCACGAAGTCTTGCGCCTGGTTGCCTCCAAGCACCTCGATCAGCTTGACCCGGAGATTTGCCGTTACGCGGATGACGACGGCCAAATCTCGGACAGTTGGGATCCGGTGATATTGGATATCGAGATCGGAGATATCATTAATTTCCTCTATAAAGATGATATCTATCTCATGCTGTGCTATCTGTCGGGATTACTACCGCCTACAGGCGATGAATATCCCGAGTACGACGAGCATGCGCAGGCTGACGATGTCACGTCCCTTGGAGGCACGGTGTTCGGGGAGTGGATCGAGCATTTGCAGTCGCTTCCCCAAGACGCGCCGGAATGGGATCACGTCAAAGCGTTCGAGCGGTCACTCTCGAACGTGATTCAAACGAATGAAAACGAACGATTGCGAGTCGCCATGCTCGACATCGACATCGACGAAATTAGGACGAAGTTTGCCGAGGAACTACACTATTTGAAACGGAATATTGATGCCTGGTCGATGCCTCGACTTCCGCATTCGCAGGTCGACCCGGTGGTGGACCTCGTCGGTCGCTTGCTGGAGTCGTTGGAGGAATATCGACCACTCTGCCAACTGGCGGCCAGCCGAAGCGAGGAGGAGGCGCGACGGGCGCAACGGGACGAGTTGGAGCCGCGATTGCGGCGACTGATTGACGACATCGAGGCGCGCATGTGCGGCGGTGAGGCGCCGCATTTAGCTGACGGATCGGACGACGGGTCCTCGGCGGCGGCGGGCGCGGTGCCCGAGGCGCCGTCCACATAGGCCGCCCGATACCACGCCGTAGCGCAAGCAGCCCTCCAAGTCGAGGCCAAAACGCGCCAAGGTGTGGGCGTCCTCCGCGCCAAAGGCTGAGACCAGCAGCAAATCAAATGTGTCCCTTCACCGCAAGGCAATTGAAATGAGCGCGAGCGGTCGTCGTGAGCCGCGTTCCGCCGCTCAGCACGCCGCCAAAGACGCCCAAGCCCCGGCGTCAGTCACTGTTGTTCCTCGTGTGCGGGCACGGCGTCAGGATAGTCGGGCGTGGCCGCGACGCGGGCCCGTGCGGCGCCCAGGTCCGCCGGGCGCGTGATCTTGACGTTGCCCGCGTCGGACTCGAAGACGTGCACGGGCAGGCCCTCGTGCTCCAGCACCGCCACGTCGTCGGTGAAGTCGGCCAGGCGATCTCGATTGCGACGGTGGGCCTGGAGCAGGGCGTCCAGCGGACCGATCTGGGGCGTCTGGGCCAGCCACACCTGGTCGCGCGGCAGCGTGCGGTCGACCCGGCCCTCGGGCGTGACGAGCTTGACGGTGTCGACGGACGGCACGGCGGCCACCGCCGCGCCGTGCGCGCGCGCCGCCCGGACGCCGCGCGCGATGATGTCCGGGGTCACGAAGGGACGCGCGCCGTCGTGGATGGCCACAAGCGCCGCGCCGCCGTCGGCGAGCGCTTCGAGTCCGCACAGCACCGACCCGGCGCGGGACGCGCCGCCCAGCACCACACGCGTCACCTTGGTGAGCCGTGCCGCGCGAACGACGTCGGCGAGCTGGTCGCGGTTGGCCGGGCTGGTGGTCACGACGACATGGCGGATTTCTGGTGCTTGCTCGAAGGCGCGCAGGCTCCAGACGATCAACGGCGCGTCGCCGAGGAGCGCCAGCAGCTTGTCCTCGCCGCCCATGCGGGTTGCGCCGCCCGCGGCCAGCACCACGGCGTCCACTGGACCCGTGGTCATGGCAGCGCGAGGGTCAGGGCCTCCGCCAGATTCGCGGCTCCGAGGCCCTCGGTTGCGCCGTTGCGGGCGCTGGCGGCCGGCACCAGGCAGCGAGTGAAGCCCAGGCGCTCGGCCTCGCGCACGCGCACCGCGGCCGAGGGCACCGAGCGCAGCTCGCCGGAGAGCCCCAGCTCCCCGATCGCCGCGACCTGGAGTCCGGGCGCCTGGTCGCGGGCGCTGGACGCGACGGCCACCGCCACCGCGAGGTCGACCGCGGGCTCGCGCAGCCGCAGGCCGCCGACCACATTGACGTAGACGTCGTGCTGGCCCAGCTGGACCCCGGCGCGGCGGCCCAGTACGGCCAGCAACATGTGCAACCGGTTGAGGTCGAATCCCGTGGCGAGGCGTTTGGGCAGGGCGTAGGCGGTTGGCGCCGTCAGCGCCTGAATCTCGACGACCAGCGGTCGGGTGCCCTCCAGCGGCACGGCAACCGCCGATCCCGGCGCGCGGGCGTCCCGCTCGGCCAGGAAGAGCGCGGAGGGATTGGGCACCTCGTGCAGGCCGTCGCCGCGCATCTCGAAGACCGCCACCTCGAAGGTGGGTCCAAAGCGATTCTTCACCGATCGCAGCAGCCGCTGGGCGTGGAAGTCGTCGCCTTCGAGGTAGAGCACCGTGTCCACGATGTGCTCGAGGGTGCGCGGCCCGGCCACGGTGCCTTCCTTGGTGACGTGTCCCACCAGCATCACGGGCGTTTGGGACATCTTGGCGAACTGCATGATCTGCACCGTGGCCTCGCGCACCTGGCTGACGCTGCCGGGGGCCGCGGCCAGGCCCTCGACGCGCACGGTCTGAATGGAGTCGACCACGACAAGGCCGGTGCGCAGCCGCTCGGCCTCGGCCAGCGCGCCGCCGACCTCGGTGTCGGGATAGACGTGGATGGCGCTGGACTCGAGACCCATGCGCCGCGCGCGCATGCGGACCTGTTGGGGCGATTCCTCCGCCGCGACGTAGAGCACGGGACGCCGGTCGGTCCCCAACGCGGCGGCGGCGCGCAGCACGAGGGTGGACTTGCCGATGCCGGGGTCGCCGCCGATAAGAATCAGCGCGCCGTCAACCAGACCGCCGCCCAGCACGCGGTCGAACTCGCTCATGCCGGTCGAGCGCCGCGCGGCGGCATCGTCCTCGACCGCGCCGAGCGGCACGGCGGCCACGGCCGCGGAAGTCGACGCCGCGCGGGTGGGGCGGTGCTCGATGATGCTGTTCCACGCGCCGCAGGCCCCGCACTGGCCGCTCCACTGCTGGTGGCGCGCGCCGCAGTCCTCGCAGGTGAAGCTGGCGCGTGGCTTAGCCATCGGACTAACGCCGGCCGGGCTGGGAAGCCTTGGCGCGCCGGCGCGGCACGGGGACGCGACTAGGCGCTGACAGGGGCTCGGGTCGAGATGTCGAGCTCGTCGCCGGCACGGTCCACGATCACCTTCGAGCCGGTGGCAAAGGCGCCGCGCAGCAGCTCCTCGGCCAATGGATCCTCGATGAGATTCTGGATCACGCGTCGCAGCGGGCGGGCGCCGAAGTCCGGGTCGTAGCCCCGCTCGGCCAGCAGCGACTTGGCCTCGGACGTGACCTCCAACTCCAACTCATGCTCGCTCAACTGCAGGCGCACCCGGCCAAGCTCGAGGTCCACGATGGCCTCGACGTCGGCGCGGGTGAGCGCGTGGAAGACCACGGTGCCGTCGACGCGGTTGAGGAATTCCGGTCGGAAGAGCTTTCGCAGCTCGCCCAGCACCTTGGCCCGCATGTTCTTGTAGCGAGCCTCGTCGGCTTGCTCGCCCTCGTCGAAGTGGAAGCCGAGCGCCGCGCCGCGCTTGATGTGCTGCGCGCCGACGTTCGAGGTCATGATGATGATGGTGTTGCGGAAGTCCACCGTGCGGCCCTTGGCGTCGGTCAGTCGCCCGTCGTCCATGAGCTGCAGCAGGATGTTGAACACCTCGGGGTGCGCCTTTTCGACCTCGTCGAGCAGGATTACCGCGTAGGACCGTCGGCGGACGGCCTCGGTGAGCTGGCCGCCTTCCTCGTAGCCCACGTAGCCCGGCGGGGCGCCCACCAGGCGCGAGACCGCGTGGCGCTCCATGTATTCGGACATGTCGATGCGGATGAGGGCGTCCTCGCTGCCGAACATGAACTCGGCCAGCGCGCGGGCCAGCAGCGTTTTTCCGACGCCGGTTGGGCCGAGGAACATGAAGGCGCCGATCGGCCGCTGCGGGTCCTTGAGCCCGGCGCGCGCGCGGCGCACGGCGCTGGCGACGGCGTGGATCGGCTCCTGCTGGCTGACGATGCGCCGCGCGAGCACGTCTTCCATGTGCAGCAGGCGCTCGGATTCTTCCTGGCGAATGCGGGTGACCGGAATGCCGGTCCACATGGCGACGACCTGGCTCACCTCGTCCTCGCCGACGTGCGGCGGTCCCTCGCCCTGCTCGGAGTTCCAGGATGCGCGCGCTTCATTGAGCTCGATGCGCAGTTGCTGCTCGTGCTGCCGCAGCTCGTTCGCATCCTCGAAGCGCTGCTCGTTGATGGTGCGCGCCTTGTCATTGGTGATCTGCTCGAGCTTCGCTTCCAACTCGCGCACGGCGCGCGGGGGCATGCCGTGGCGAATCTTGACCTTGGCCGCCGCCTCGTCCATCACGTCGATGGCCTTGTCGGGCAGGAACCGGTCGGTGACATAGCGGCCGGCCAGCTCGGCGGCGGCCTTGACCGCGTCGTCCGTGATCTGGACGCGGTGATGCTCTTCGTAGCGTGGGCGCACGCCGGTCAGGATGGCGATGGTCTCGTCGATCGACGGCTCGCGCACGTTGACGGGTTGGAAGCGGCGTTCGAGGGCCGAGTCGCGCTCCACGTATTTGCGGTACTCGTCGAGGGTGGTGGCGCCGATGACCTGCAGCTCGCCGCGGGCCAGGGACGGCTTGAGGATATTGGCGGCATCGACCGCGCCTTCGGCCGCACCCGCGCCGACCACGGTGTGCAACTCATCGATGAACAGGGCGCAGTCGCTCGCCGACTTGAGCTCGTCGATGACCTTCTTGAGCCGCTCTTCGAACTCGCCGCGATACTTGGTGCCGGCGACGAGCGCGCCCATGTCGAGCGTGAGCAGCCGCCGGCCGCGGAGTGACTCGGGCACGTCGCCGGCCACGATGCGCTGCGCCAGGCCCTCCACGATGGCCGTCTTGCCCACGCCGGGGTCGCCGATCAGCGCCGGATTGTTCTTGGTGCGGCGGCTGAGAATCTGGATAACGCGCTCGACCTCGTCGTGGCGCCCAATCACCGGGTCCAGCTTGCCGGCGCGGGCCGCCGCGGTGAGGTCGATGCCCATCTGATCGGCCACGGGCGTCTTGGAGCCGCTCTTCTTCGCTTCGCCGCGACCGCGCTCGGTCGAGTTTTGACTCACCAACTGGACGACCTGCGCCCGCACTTTCTCGAGGTTGACGCCCAGGCTCTCGAGCACGCCGGCGGCGATGCCCTCGCCCTCGCGCACCAAGCCGAGCAGCAGATGCTCGGTGCCGATGTAGTTATGCCCGAGCCGCCGCGCTTCCTCGATGGAGAGCTCGATGACCCGTTTGGCGCGCGGCGTGAGGCTGATGTCGCCGACGACCATGCGCTCGCCGCGGCCGATGATGAACTCGACGGCGTTGCGGACCTTGTTCAACTCGACGCCCAGGTTGGTGAGCACCTGCGCGGCGATGCCCTCGCCCTCGCGCACCAGCCCAAGCAGCAAGTGCTCGGTGCCAATGTAGTTGTGGTTGAACCGAGTGGCCTCGTCCTGGGCGAAGACCAAGACTTTCTTCGCCCGCTCGGTGAACTTATTCAGGCGGTCGTTCACCTGACATCCCCTGCAGCGGCCCCGGTGTGGTCCGTGGGCGGTGGCCTACGCCTCCATTGTCGCACTATCGGCGACCTCGGTGGGTAAGGGTGACAACCGGATTCGCCGCCGGCCGGCGTCGATGCTCAAGATCTGGAACTTGCCGAAGTCGCCCTCGCGCATGGAATCCAGCGCCGCGTCGCCGAGATCGGAGGCGTGGGCCAGCCCTTCGATGCCGTCGGTCAGCCGTACAAAGGCCCCAAACGGCGCCAGCTTGGTCACCTCGCCTTCGACGATCTCATTCACGCCGTACTTGGACTCCAGCGACTGCCACGGGTCCTTGGTCGCGCGGCGCAGGCTGAGGGCGATCTTCTTGTCCTCGCGGTCGAGGGACAGCACGTAGACCTCGATCTCCTGGCCCGGCTTGAGGATCTCCTCGGGGCTTTCCACCCGGCTCCACGAGAGCTCGGAGATGTGGGCCAGGCCGTCCGCGCCGCCCAGGTCCACGAAGGCGCCGAAGCTGCAAATGTTGCTGACGGTGCCCGTGCGCACCTGCCCGACCTGCAACTCGTCCAGCAGCACCTCGCGGCGGCGCGAGCGGACCTCGCGCTCGGCGACGCGCTCGGAGAGGATCAGGCGATTGCGGCGACGGTCAAGCTCGATGATCTTGACGTTGATCTTGCGGCCGACCAATTCCGCGAGCCGCGCGGCCAGCTCGTCTTCGGTCTCGTCGCTGGCGCCGCGCCGCAGGCTGGTGAGCTGCGAGAGCGGCACGAAACCGCGCGGCCCCACGTCCACCAGCACGCCGCCCTTGTTGTATTCGAGGATCGTGGCGTCGATGATCGTGCCGTTCTCGAACAGCTCCTCGGTGGCGCGCCAGACCTTCTCCTGCTCGGCACGGCGGAAGGAGAGCATGGCGCGGCCATCACCCTCCGGCTGCACCACGTAAACGAGCACCGTTTCGCCAAGCTGATAGGTCGGGCGGGGCTCCTCGAGCCGGGTGTCCCACTGCTCGCGCTCGGGCACGAAGCCCTCGGCCTTGAGGCCAATGTCCACCAGAATCTCGTCCGGCTCGATGCCGACGACGATGCCCTCGAGGACATCGCCCCGGCCAATGCTCGGCAGCTGTGCGCTTGCCTCTTCCAGCAGGGCTTCCATGGACTCCAGCGCCGGCATGTCGTCCGGCGGCATGGGCTCCGCGACGGCGCCGGCGGCCGGCGCGTCGTCGGTTGTGGTCAAGCGCGCACCCCTATTACTTCGGTATCGAAGAAAAGTCGTCTGGGACCCGAGTATAGCAACGGGACCTTCTGTTTCCCGCCAGTCTTTCGGTGAGTTTGACGCCGTGCCGAGCACCGCGAGGTGGTGGTCAGACGGCGCAGCGCGGGTCGCGGCACTGCGCGGGGGAGCGACATCGCAGCCAGATCCGACCAGCGCCGCAGCCCGCTCAGGGCATTTGGAAGCCGCCGTCGTAGCTGATGTTCTGCCCGGTGATGAAGGCGGCTTCCTCCGACAGCAAGAACGCGGCAATGGTGGCCACGTCCTCCGGCACTTCCGCGCGGCCCAGCGGGACCATCTTGAGCATCTCGGCGAATATGGAGCCCCGTTCCCGTCCCTGGCGCTCGGCGCGCTCGCGGTCGATCTTTTCCCACATGTCGGTATCCACGAGTCCGGGGCTGATGGCGTTGACGCGCACCTGGTGATCGCTGAGCTCCAGGGCGAAATTTCGCGTGAGCCCATGCAGCGCGGTCTTGCTGGTGCTGTAAGGCCCCAGCCAGAGCGATGGGCGGCGGGACGATGCCGACGACAGGATGACGATGCTTCCCTTTCCGCGCGGCGCCATCACGCGACCGGCGGCCTGGCAGAAGTAGAACGCGCCGTCCAGGTTGACCGCCATCACCCGCCGCCACTCTTCCGGCGGGACTTCGAGCAGCGGCCGAATTGTGATGATGCCGGCGTTTGCGACCGCGCCTGTCAGCCCGCCGAGATCGGCGTCGACCTCGTTGACCCAGGCCGACACGGCGTCGGGGTCGGTGACGTCCAAAGCGTCGCCGCGCGCGCGCACGCCGGTCTGCTCGATCTCGGCCGCCACTTCGGCGGCGCTGTCGCCGTTGATATCGGACACCGCGACGGCCCAGCCGTCCCGGGCCATGCGCAACGCGATCGCTCGACCGATGCCGCGGCCGGCGCCGGTGATGGCCAGTGCCCCCGCCATTTGTTCCCCCTGCCTGCAGTCCTCGGCCTCAGGCCCGAAGCTGTTCGGGGCCTGCAACCTCTACGGAATCTCGGCCCACCGCCGTCAGGACGCCATCGTACGCGCCGTCGTGGATTGGCGCGGTTTGGAGGGCGGATCGGCGCGGCGGGCGGACCCTATGCCGGCCCGGCTTCCACGAAGACCACTTGCGGGAGCCAACGCTCGTTGAACTCGTCCAACCGCTCAGGTCCCAGATCTTCAAGCGCCGCCAGCGCCCGCGCCGCGTCGCTCCGCAGCGCGGTCACGTCGACTCCCAGGCACACCGGCTCGAAGGGCTCGAGGCGCGCCAGCCCGTAGCGCAGCAGGTTGCAGGCGCCGCGATGGTTCCCGCGCGAGAGGTGATAGCAGCCGACGCCGACCTGCAAGATGCCGCGAAAAAGATCGCGCACGGGTCCGGCTTCGGCGCGCCAGGCGTCTTCGAGCACCTCGTGCTGGGCGTAGAAGGCGCGCTGATTGAACAGCGCCGCTCCGCGACGCAGGGCCTCGTCCGGCGGACCGTCGCATCCTCCGATCTCGGACGTGCCGTCGCACACGCCGCTCCCCCCTTTGCGTCGCGCCGCCGCGGACCAGGCCGCGCGCCCATCGAGCGATCGCTCGCCGGCGTCGGCGCCGCTCCAGAATAGCCAGGCGGCGCATCGGCCCAGGCAGTTCGGGCCGGGCTATACTTCGGTAAAGCTGGAGGGGTGTCCGAGTGGCTTAAGGAGGTGGTCTTGAAAACCACTAGGCGGCTTGCCCGTCTCGTGGGTTCGAATCCCACCCCCTCCGCCCGACGCCCGATCCGGCCGTGACCGAACTTGGAGGAGTCGCATAGTTGGTCTAGTGCGGCCGCCTGCTAAGCGGTTACCGGGGGTGCTCCCCTCGGTCGTGGGTTCGAATCCCACCTCCTCCGCCGGCGGCATCGCCGCGTCCTAGCGCGGGACCTCGCCGCGCGGCGGCGCCCTGAGTCCACCGACGCCCCTCTGATCTTCAGCCGGCAGCCGGTGATCTGCGCGCCGTGGCAACGGCAGTCGATCCGGCCCGCGGCTTGGACGGCATCACATACCCCCGCGTACCTGCCCCGCCTGCGATACTCTGCATACGTGTATTCACAATATTCAGGGAGTAGCTGTTGGCCACGTCGATCCGCCTGTCGCCTGAAACCGAGGAGCGGCTGCGATTCCTCGCCGCCCAAACCGGGCGCTCGAAGGCCTTCTACCTGCGCGAGCTCATCGAGAACGGCATCGACGACCTCGAGGACTACTACCTGGCCGCCGACGTGCTCGAGCGCGTGCGCAAGGGGCGGGAACGCCTGCATCCGGCCGCCGACGTGAAGGCCGATCTTGCCCTGGACGGTTGAGTACACCGACTCGGCGCTCAGACAACTCCGCAAGCTCGACCGGCGCATGGCGCGGCGTGTCGTGGAGTACATGGACGAGGTGGTCGCGGTCCTCGACGATCCGCGGAGGCGCGGCAAGGCCCTGACCGGACCCATGGGCGGCCTGTGGCGCTATCGGATCGGCGGGTGCCGCGTGGTCTGCGACGTTCAAGATCAGGTGCTGCGAGTTCTCGTGTTGCGGGTGGCTGGACGGGACCAGGTCTATCGGTGATCTGCCGCATCCCAACGGGTGAACGTCTCAGCCATCGGTCACTTTCACTGCTGCGCCAGACGTTTGGCAGGCGAGTGTCAGGCCGTGGACAGTCAACCTGTCGTCACCGCGCCGGTGCCAGGATAGGTTCCACGCGGATATCATCCGACCGCTTCAGCGCTTGCGCCATGTCGTAGGCGGCTTGCAGTTGATACCAGGTGGCAGCGCCGCCTCCGAATGCCTTGTCGAGGCGGATGGCCATCTCGGGTGAGATTCCGGAACGACCATTCACGACATCCGACAACTGCTTGCGGCTGACGCCCAGCCGCCTGGCCGCCTCCGTGACGCTGAGGTCGAGCGGCTCGAGGCAGTCGAACCGCACCGATAGCCCCGGATGCGACGGGTTTTTCATCGGCATGTGTCGGTCTCGCTGTGGGCCGGGCGATTGGCCGCTAGACCATCAGCCCTTCGACGGGCACCAGCCGCTTGGCCACCGGGTCGACGCCCATGAACACTCCCTCGAGCGCCAGCGCGCCAAGCAGGGGAAGGGTTCCCTCTTCATTGAACAGCATGAGGGTGACGACCTCACGCCCCTCGATCCGCACCCATGTCTGGCCAACGTCCATGCGCCGGACCTCGCCCTGCCCGAACTGAAAGCTCTGACTGGTCAACGGCTCCACGCCCAACTCACGCAGCACCGACGCGGGAACCGAGGTTATCGAGGCGCCCGTGTCTACCAGCGCGTCAAGCGTCGTCCAACGCTCGCGTTCCTGGTCGCCGATGCCGATCGGGATGCTGAAGGTTCCCATGTGTCGATGGTGTCAGACGGTGCACGGGCCGGCAACCCCGCGACGCCGGAGCAACCGATTAGGCGCTACGCCTTGTAGCAAGCCGCCAGTTGGCCTGCGCCCTTGTCTTCGAGCGGCGGGTGGTCGTTGTCGCGGCAGTGGTCGTCGGCGATGGGGCAGCGGTCGTAGAAGCGGCAGCGGGGCGGGGGGTCGACCGGCGTGGAGACGCCGCCGGCGATTCGGACCGGGGCGCGGGTGACGGTGGGGTCGGGAATGGGCACGGCGGACAGCAGCGCCTGGGTATAGGGGTGCTGGGGGTTTTGGAGCACGGCCTCGGTCTCACCCATTTCCACGATCTTGCCGAGGTACATGACCGCGATGCGGGAGCACATGTAGCGGGCGACGGCCAGGTCGTGGGTGATGTAGAGATAGCTGATGCCCAGTCGGTCGGCCAGGCCCTGCATGAGTTGCATCACGCCGGTTCGAATCGAGACATCGAGCATCGACGTGGGTTCGTCGGCGACGACGAAGATTGGCTCGATAACCAACGCCCGGGCAATGGCCGCGCGCTGCCGCTGGCCGCCGGACAGCTCGTGGGGATAGCGGAACAGGTAGGCCGCGGGCGGCGTGAGCCCGACCAGCTCCAGCATGCGGGAGACGCGTTCCATGCACTCGTGCGGCCCGCACGCGTTCTGGACTTTCAGCGGCTCGGCGACGGTGTCGAAGATCGTGCGGCGCGGGTTTAGCGACTCGTAGGGGTCCTGAAAGATCATCTGGGCCCGGCGTCGAAAGGCCTTGAGGTCCGCCCCGGCCAGGTGGGTGATATCGGTTGGCGCTCCCGAGCCGTCGTCGAAGAGCACCCGTCCGTCGCTTGGCTCGGCCAGACGCACCAAGAGGCGTCCCGTGGTCGTCTTGCCGCAGCCCGACTCGCCGACGAGGCCGAAGCTTTCGCCACGCGCCAGTTCGAACGAAACGTCGTCCACGGCGTGGACGAAGCTGTGGCTTCGGTCGAACAGGCCGGTGGAGACCGGAAATCGCTTCTGAAGGCCCTCGATCTTGACCAGGGGGCTGGTCCCGACCGATGCGGGGGGTGCGGCGGTGGCCATCAAACCGCCTTGCCGTCCAGGGGATGCCAGCAGGCGGCCCAGTGGGCGCCGGAACGCACCGTGGGCGGCTCTTCGGAGCGGCAGACGTCGGTGGCGTAGGGACAGCGCGGGTGAAAGCGACAACCGGGCGGCGGCGTGAGCAAGTTGGGAGGCTCGCCGGGCAGCATCCCCAGCTTGTGCTTGGGTCCGGTGACGCTGGGAAAGGCCGACATCAGCGTTTGCGTGTAGGGATGGATGGGGTGGTGGAAGACGTCAACCGTCTCGCCCCACTCCACGATCCGGCCGGCATACATCACGCCCACGACCTGGCTGACCTCGGCGATGACGGCCATGTCGTGCGAGATATAGATCAGGCTCATGTTGAGAGCCTCTTGGACCCTCCGCAGCTCCTTGAGAATGCGGTCCTGCACGATGACGTCCAGCGCCGTGGTCGGCTCGTCCGCGATAAGCAGATCGGGCTCGCAGGCCAGGGCCATGGCGATGCCGGCGCGTTGCTTCATGCCGCCGCTGTACTCGTGCGGATAGCGCGGAATGAAGCTGGGATCGAGACTCACGAGGTCGAAGAGCTCCCGCACGCGCTCCATGGAGATTTCAGGAGTTGATCGGATGTGCGCGTCGAGGGCTTCGATGATCTGATCGCCGACGCGGTAGACGGGATTGAGGGCGTTCATGGCCGCCTGGAACACCATGGCGATGTGGTTCCAGCGGTGCGCCCGCATCTCGTCGTCGGAGAGCGGGGCGAGGTCGACGCCGTTGAGCAGGATCTTGCCACTGATGAGGCGGGCGTTCTCGGGCAACAGCTTGAGCAGGGCCATGGCGATGGAGGATTTGCCGCAGCCGGACTCGCCGACCAGCCCGACCGATTCCCCGCGCTGGACCGAAAAGGAGATCCCATCGACGGCGCGCACGTCGCCGGCGCGCGTCGCGTAGTACATGGCGAGGTCCTCGACCGCTAGGACCGGGTCGGATGTGGCGACGCTCGTCGTCGGCTCGACGGCCGACGGTTGGGGGTTGGCGTCCATCATCGTTCGCTATCTGACCTGCACCGGATGAGGCACCGGCTGATTGAAGAGGTAGCCCTTCTCGTTGAAGGGAATCTCATCGGGCTGCGTGTTCCCCGCCGCGTCGGTGGCGCGGGTCATGACGGTGTGTTCGCCCGGGCGCGCATCCCACTCGAAGTCGAAGCGCGCCCATGAGTACTGCACCTGCCCCTCGCGCACGGTGGCTTCATGCCATGTGGCGCCGGAGTCCAGGCTCCATTCGACGCGTCGAATCGGACCATCGGGCGAGTGGGCGTAGCCGTGGATCTGGTGCGTCCCGGCGTTCAGGGGAGCCGGCCAGGGAAGAGCCAATGCGCTCTTGATGACCTGGGTCGTGGCGACCTTGCCCAGGGCCTGGCCTTCCGGCGCATAGTCGTCGCCGATGAGGACGTAAGACGTGGTGTTATTGCGCGTCCAGAGACGTTCCTTCGAGACGACGATGCGGCCGAGCCACTTGACGTTGCTGCTGCCGACCCAGCCGGGCACCAGCGCACGCAGGGGATAGCCGTGGTCGCGCGGCAGATCCTCGCCGTTGAGCCCATAGGCCAGCAGCGTGTCCGGGTGCAGCGCCTTGGCCACGGGAAGGACGCGGCGAAAGCCCTGCTCCGGCGATTCGGTATCAAGCCCGACCAGCAACACGCTGACGGCGTCATCGGTGATTCCAGCCTCGGTGAGCACGTCGCGCAGGGGGACGCCCGCCCATTCGCCGTTGCTCACGCCTCCGGTCTTCCACTGGGTGCCGGTGGCCTGCCGTCCCTGCACCAGGCCAAACATGGCGCGGTGATTGCCGGCGCATTCCAGGTAGCAGATGAGACTTTGGCTGGGCAGAGCGCGGATGTCGTCGTAGGTAAACGTCCGGCGGTTGGTAATCGCGTCGCCTTCGATCGAGAGCCGCCAGCTATCCACGTCCACGTCGAGGCTGACCGAGTTGTTGCGCACGAAGAAGAAGCGCTTTGGCGTGATCAGCCCATCCATGTTCTCCAGGCGGGCTTCCAGGCTCTTGCCGTCGTTGTGGGCAATGAATGGCGCGGTGTCCTTGAACCACGCGTGGGCCGGTTGCGTCGCCGCCTCATCCGTGATTGGCTCGGCGGCCGGCGTGGCCTCCGGATTGCCCGAATCGCCACACGCCGCCAGCACCGCCGCCGCGCCGCCGGCCGATAGCGCCTGGAGGAAGCGTCGCCGGTTGATGCTTGCGAGGCCGCTCATAGCCGTCGCAGCCGCGGGTTGACGACTTCGTCCAGCGAGCGGCCGAGGAGGTAGAACGACGAGCACAGCAGGGTGATGGAAAGGCTGGCCGGGAATATGAGCCACCAGTATTCGGTGACTTGCAACAGGTATCCGGCGGACTCGGTGGTGTGGATCATCAGGCCCCAGCTCATGCGCACGTCCAGCAGCCCCAGGAAGCTCAGCACGGCTTCCGAGAAGATGGCGCTGGTGACGGTGAACATCATGTAAAGGAATGAGAGCGGCAGCAGGTTGGGGACGACGTGGACGAGCAGGATGTGCAGCGTGCCGCCGCCCGCGGCTCTCGCGGCGTCGATGTAAGGCTTGACGACGACCGACAGCGCTTGCGATTTCAACACGACGCCCGTGCCGCCGAATCCCGAGAGCAGGCCGATGAGCACGGCCAATTCCAAGTGCCCGACCTCGAAGAGGGCGCTCAACACGATGAGGATGCTGATCGCCGGCATCATGATCATGATGTCGGCCAGCCGCATCAGCAGCGTGTCCACCCAGCCGCCGTAGTAGGCGGCGATCGCGCCCACCATCGTGCCGATGCAGACGGTCATGAGCGCCGCGAGCAATCCAAGCAGGAACTCGGACCGGGTGCTGAACATGAGCTGGCTGAGGACGTCCCGGCCCAGCGGGTCGGTGCCGAGCGGATGGCTCAGGCTTGGCGGCGCGGGCTGGACGGGCTCGTCGAAGGCGTAGCCCACGATCGGGTCGTAGGTGCGCTCGTCCCAGATCGTGTGCATCAGGATCGGATGCGCCGCGGCCAACAACAGGTAGAAGAGAATGATGGCCAGGCCCAGGACGCCGATGCGCGTGCCGAGAAACAGCGACCAGTTCTGCTTGAGGCTGCGGCCCGCCAGCGCCAGGCGCATGTGCCACAGCGCCAGCGTGGAGGCAACGCGCTCGACGTCGAACCTCATCGGTAGCGAACTCGCGGATCGAGGTAGGCGTAAAGCACATCGGCCGCCAGGTGCGCCACGAGGACGAAGACGCCCACGAAGACGAAGGCGCCCACCGCCAGCGGCAGGTCTTCGCTGACCGTCGCCGACACGAGCGTTTGGCCCATTCCGGGCCAGGAGAAGATGGACTCGATGATGACCCCGCCGTCGATGGCGAAGGCCAGGCTGAAGACGAAGCTGGTCACCACCGGCAGCAGGGCGTTGCGGGCAACGTGCTTGTCACGCACGACCTTTTCGGGCAGCCCCTTGGCCCGGGCCACCATCACGTGGTCCTCGCGAATGACCTCCAGCATGCTGTTGCGGGTGAGCAGCATGGTTCCGGCAAAGCTGATCAGCGTGAGCGTGGCGATGGGCAGGATCATGTGTCTGACGAGGTCGAAGGCCAGGTACCCGACGCCGGACGCCAACCACACGCCCATGATCGCCGCGGCTGCCGCGGTGACAGTCCCCGCCTGAATGAGCGGCGCCTTGGCAAGGCGCTTCCGGCTGGTCGCCAGGACGACGGCGAACACGACCACCGTCAGGATGGCGGCGGTCGCCAGCATGAGGTTGAAGATCGTGTTCGAGTCGGTCGGCGCGTCGCGCCACACCACGGGGTCCAGGAACTTGGCGATCGGCAGCCAACCGGCCTTGAAGGCGAACAGCCAGATCATCATGAGGCCGAACCACGGGGTGAACACCGTATAGAGCGAGACGCCGCCGATGGTCGAGGTGTATTCGACCCAGCCGCCGCGGCGCCAGGCGATGATTTTGCCGAGCGCAAACCCGAGATAGAACGAAATCACGGTTGCCGTCGCGAACAGCACCAGCGTGCGCGGCAGGCGTTCCAGGATCACGTCGCCGACCGTCCTTGGATAGAGGCTGAAGGAGACGCCGAAGTTTCCGGTGACCGTGTTCTTGAGGTGGACCAGGTATTGCTTCCACAGCGGCTCGTTGACGCCAAAGAGCTCCTGGAGATTCGCGCGGGTCTCCGGCGGGAGACTGGGGTCCATCGAGTAGAGGCGGGTGATGTCGCCGGGCTGCGCGCTCACGAGAAAGAAAACGATCGTGAGAAACACGAAGAGCGTGAACAGGATTTGGACGGTGCGACGCAGGAGGTAGGCGGCCATTCAAGCTACCCGCGCCATCCCACATCGCTCCCCGCTGTGCCGGGGCGCCTACAGCTCCGCCCTGGCCGCACGGCCAAACGCTACTTGATCAGCACCACGTGTTGCAGCCCCTGCTGCTGCGCCATGCCGCCAAGCACCGAGGTGTAGGGATATTCGACCCGCGAGGGTCGGAACACATCGATCTTGGGCGTGGTGAACAGCGTCACATAGGGCAGGTCTTCGGCGAGCAGCTCCTGCATCTGGTAGACCAATTCACGCGCGCCCTCGATGGTGGTCTCGGACAGCAGGGCGAATGCGAGGGCGTCGAACTCCGGGTTGGCGTAGCCGCCCCAGTTGTAGCCGCCCTCCTCGTTCTCTGGCGCGTGGCGGCTGTGAAAGATGTTCTCCAGGTAGTTCGGGAACACGCTGAACCCCCAGCCCAGGATCCACATGTCGAGGTCCTCGGCCACCGTCTCGCTGAAGAGTCGATCCACCAGGACGTTGAATCCGACCAGCTGCGCCCGCACCGGAACGCCCAGGTCGTTGAGCCAGCGCTCGATCCAGATGGCGAAGGTGGACCGCAGGGGGTCATAGCCGGCGCTCGGCGCGATGAGCTCGAGCTGCGGGATCTCCGATCCGTCGGGCATGCGCAGGCCCCGGCCGGGTGAGGACACGAAGTCGCCATCCTCGCTGACCTCGGGCTCCTGCTCATAGGTGAACCCGGCGCCCTTCAGCAGCTCGACCGCCTGGGCGATCCGCTCGCCCAGGCTCAGCCCCCGGCCGATCTTGGCCGCCGAATCGTTGTGCCAGAAGGCGTTGCCCTCGGGAACCATGGCGTACATGGGAATTGCGGCGTCCTGCAGGATCGACTGCGTCACGAATTCCTTGTCGATCATGGTCGCCACGGCCTGCCGGAACTCCCGGAAGCTCATGGGGCCCTTGCGGGTGTTGAATCCCAGGTAGAAGGTGCCGTTGTCGAGATTGGTCACGACCTCGAGGTCCGGCGCTTGGCGGACGCGGTCGAGGAAGCCCTTCTCCAGCCCTAACGGGTTGAACAGAAAGTCGATATCGCCGGTGGTCAGGGCGAGAATCGCCGAGTCCTGGTTGCCGTAGATGCTGAAGATCTCCGTCTCGAAATGCGGGCCGACCTCGAGCTCCAGCACCGTGTCGCCGGTGGCTTCGCCGTAGACGATCTCGGTGTA
>DAOUKN010000211.1:0-21189 GCA_034421255.1 Chloroflexota bacterium
ACTCGGACTACTGATCGCGGTGATGGTGGAGCGCGTCAGGTACGACGTGGTCGTGAAGACGCTGGTGTTCCTGCCAATGGCCATCTCGTTCACGGCGGCCGCGGTGATCTGGAGGTTCATCTACGGCTTTCAGCCGCCTGGGTTCCCGCAGTGGGGGGCAGCCAACGCGGCATTGACGTCCGTCGGTTTTGATCCACATCCGTTTCTCATCAGCAAGGCAGTCATTCCGTTCTACGGCATCAACAATATCGCCGTCATTGTGGCCGCGGTTTGGATGACCACGGGCTTTGCCATGATGCTGTTCTCCGCAGCCATCCGCAGCTTGCCTCAAGAGATGCTGGAAGCCGCACGGGTCGATGGAGCGAACGAATGGCAGGTCTTCCGGCACATCATTCGCCCATCAATCATGCCGACGGTCTACGTCATTGCAACCGTGCTGGTGATATCCGCGCTGAAAGTCTTTGACTTGGTATTCGTCATGACCGGTGGTCTGTTCGAAACTGACGTGGTGGCTAATCGGATGTATAAGGAGATGTTCGAATACCGCGAGTTCGGGATAGCCACAGCGCTCTCGGTCATCCTTCTGTTGCTTTCGCTACCCGTGATCGCAATAAATATCCGGCGCTTTCGCCGACAAGAGCTCGAGCGCTGATCGTGGGGGAAGCCACAGTCACACCGCGCGTCAAGGCCCTGAGGATCCGACGGGAAACTTGGATCCAGCGGCTGATTCGGGCGGCGTCGAGAGGACCGCTGCACCTCATACTCATCGTCATTACGTTGCTCTGGACGTTTCCAAGCGCCGGCCTCCTTGTCAGCTCGTTTCGCCCCAAGATCAACGTGGCGACATCTGGATGGTGGACGGCGTTTCAGCTCCCGTTCGAGTTCACGCTCGAAAACTACGCGTTCGTCCTCTTTCGGCGGGGCGTTGGCGATAGCTTTGTGAGCAGTATCTTGATCACCGTACCGGCAACATTCCTCACGATCCTGGTCGCTGCCTGCATGGCCTTCGCGTTCGCGTGGATGAGATTTCCGTTGCGCGATATCCTGTTCTTTCTTGTGATAGCCCTACTTGTAGTTCCGCTTCAAATGACGCTTATCCCACTTCTCAATCTCCTTGGATTCTTTAAGCTCAATGCCACCTACATCGGAATATGGCTGGTGCACATGGGATTTGGACTGCCGTTTGCCGTCTTTCTCCTACGAAACTTCTTTGCCGCGCTTCCCCGCGAAATGCTGGAGGCCTCTCAGGTGGACGGCGCCTCGAGCCGCGTGGTCTTCTTCAAGATCGTCCTGCCATTGTCCACCCCCGCCCTGGCTTCGCTGGCGATCTTCATGTTCCTCTGGATTTGGAACGACTTGCTCGTGGCGTTGATTTTTCTTGGCGGAAGCCCCGAATTGGTCCCCGGGGTCCTGCCGCCGATCTCCGCGGACAGAGGTCCGCTGACGCTAACGATCGCCAGTCTCGTATCGTCGCGCGGCGCGGACTGGGAACTGTTGACGGCGGCGGCATTCGTCTCGATGATTCTCCCGCTGGCCGTCTTCTTCGCCCTCCAGCGTTACTTCGTGCGCGGGCTTCTGACCGGAGGGCTCAGGGGCTAGCGCGCACATGGCCGCCGCTGTTGAAGTTCACGATGCGCGATTTGCCGACATTGTGGCGGCCGACGCGACGATCAAGCGGGTGGCGACCGGTTTCAGATTCACCGAGGGCCCGGTCTGGCGGGGCGATCATCTGCTCTTCGTCGATGTGGTCAGCAGCCGGATCTTCCGCTGGCGGCAATTGTCGGCGGGCCCCGAGGTCCGCACCTTTCGCGCACCCAGCAATGGCGCCAACGCGCTCACGCTGGATGCCCAGAACCGGCTCGTCATCTGCGAATCCGGCGCGCGCGCCGTGACACGTCTAGAGACGGACGGCGGCGCCACGGTCCTGGCCGACCGCTATCAGGGCAAACGCTTCAACAGCCCGAACGATCTTGTCGTCCTTCCCGACGGCACGATCTACTTCACCGACCCCACCTACGGACTGCGGAACGGAACCGAGGGCAAGGAGTTGCCGTTCCAGGGGGTCTACCGAGTCGCGCCCACCGGGCTGATCGACCTGCTAGCCGACGACTTTGCGATGCCCAACGGAATTGCGCTTTCGCCGAACCAGCGGCGGCTCTACGTGGGCGATACCGACCGCCGCCACATCCGCGTGTTCGACATGCTCGGAGATGGCCGCCTGGCCGGAGGACGAGTCTTCGCCGAGCTGGATTCGGATGAGGAAGGCTGGACGGACGGCATGAAGGTCGACTGCCGTGGAAACGTCTACTGCACCGGTCCCGGCGGCGTGTGGGTGTTCTCCCGGCGGCGCCAACTGCTGGGACGGATCATTCCGCCCGAGCCACCCGCGAACCTGGCCTGGGGCGATTCCGACTGGCAGACCCTCTTCATCACCGCCTGCACCAGCGTCTATCGAATTCGCATGAAGGTCGCAGGAATCCCGGTGCCGCTCAGCGCAGCGGCTCGTCAAACGTGAACATCACCCGGCCAACTTCACGGGTATCGGCCAATTCGTACGCGCGCTGCGCCTCGGTCAGCGGAAACCGATGCGTGATGAAGGGATCGAAGCTGAGCTTGCGCCGGCTCATGTAGGCCAGCAGCTCGTCCAGCTCGGGGGGCTCGAATATCCACGATCCGATGAGCTTGAGTTGCCGATCGATGAGGACCCAGGCGTCAACCTCAAACGCCGGCGCGCCCACGCCGACATAGGCGACCGTTCCCAGGGGCGCAGCCTGGAGGACGGCGTTCGCCCTGGACGTCGGGTTGCCAGAAACCTCGATGGCCTTCAGCAGTCCGCCGTCCGAGGCATTGAGCACCGCCTCGACGGCGTCGCCCGCCGTAGGGTCGATCGTGACGTCTACGCCGAGCCGCTCGGCAAGCTCGCGCCGCGGTCGCGACGGTTCGGTGCCGATGACGCGCGCGCCGAGCGACTTGGCCAGCAGAGCCGCGGCGAGGCCCACCGGCCCCAGCCCATAGATGCCCACGGTGTCGGTGGCCGAGACGTTCTGCTGGCGCAACGCCGACCAGGCCGTGCCGCCAATGCATGCCGCGAGCGCGCCATCCTCGAATGAGATGTTGTCGGGCAGCCGGTGGCAATGGTGCGCCGGCGCCAGCATGTACTCCGCGTCGGAGCCATTCACGGTTAGGCCCATGATCCGGCTGTTGCCGCAGTACTGGGGCCGAAGGCGCTTACATTCCCGGCAGTGACCGCACGCTGCCACGTGATACACGGCGACGCGGTCGCCCACCTCGAGCCCATCCACGCCATCGCCGACTGCATCCACGACGCCAGCCGGCTCGTGCCCGGTCACCAGCTTGTTGCGCTCGCCGATCTGCTCGGGAGTACTGCGAAAGTGGAAGAGATCGCTGCCGCAGACTCCCGCCCCCCTGATCTTGATGCGAACGTCGCCCAACGGAGGTTCCGGAACGGGGAACGCATCCACGCTGACGCGGTGGTCGCCGAGCACCCGCACACCGATCATGCTGGCCACGCTTCACCTCCCTCGATCCGCACTGCGCGAACGTCAATGCTCACGATTACTGTAGCCGCACATCTGCTCATGTACTGTATTGTTCGCGGTCGAATCAACGTTGCGCGAGAATGCCGCTCGCCGGCGGGTCACGCTGGCTATAGGAGGGGTGACCGCCACAAGCGCCGCAGCGCGACGAGCCACAGCCCTTGCGGCCGGGGAGGGAATCCATGCGAGCGGTTAGAGCAAGCAAGACAGACGCCGTCTTGGTGGAGCAGATACCGGAGCCTCGGGCCAGGCCAGGGACGGCGGTTGTAAAAACCCTGAGCGCCGGCATCTGCGGCAGCGATGTCCACACGGTCAGCCGGCTTCGGCGGGGTCTCGATACCAACGAAATCTTCATGGGCCATGAAGTGTGCGGTGAAGTCGTGGAGCTTGGTGACGGCCCGGCACGGGTTCGGGTGGGCGACCGGGTCGCGATCGAGCCACTCGCTCGCTGCGGTTCGTGCCGGAACTGCCGGGCAGGCCTCTACAACATCTGCGAGAACGGCGACTTCGTGCTGGGCGTCTATACGGACAAGGCCGGCGGCCTGGCCGACTATTTCGAGATTCCGGCCGTCTGCCTGGTGCCCTTGCGCCAGGACCTCCAGGATCGCGAGGGCGCACTCGTCGAGCCGGTCGCGGTGGCCTTGCACGCCTTGCGAATGACGCAGCCGGGCTATCGCCCCTCGGTCGGCATCGTCGGCGCCGGCACCATTGGATTGTGCGCGGTCGCCGCGGCAAAGGCAGCCGGAGCGGCCGAGATAACCATCATGGCGCGCCATCCGACGCAGGTGCAGGCTGCGTTGGCTCTCGGCGCAACCCGCGTGCTTCACGTGGACGACACCGCGACCGAAGACGAGATTGCCGACAAGCTCGATGGCGCACCGCTGCCGGATGTGGTCATCGAAGCCATCGGCGGAGCGGCTCGATCGGTGAATCTGGCCTTGGAGTTCGTGCGCAAAGGGGGATCGGTGTCGGTCGTGGGGGTGCAGTGGGAGCACAACGAGGTCGAGCTCTTCCGGCTGGTGGCGAAAGAAGTCAGGCTAACCGGATCGGCGGTCTACGCGACGCCGGACGGTGTGTCGGACTTCGAGGAAGCCATGGCGCTCATGGCCCAGAACCCCGAGGTCGCCGACACGCTGATCACCCACGACTTTGCGCTGGATGACGCGCGCGAGGCCTTTACCACTGCCGCCGATCGAGGAGCCGGCAGCATCAAGGTCATGGTCGCGCCCTAATCTGGCCCGACCGCTACTGATACTGGGCCGCGGCAGCTGGCTGGTGCCAGATATCCGGCAACCGGCGGGCCGTTTGGCAATCGCGGTTCAGGCCGCCTTGCCAGCGCGCGCGATGACGACGAGGTGCTCGCCGCGCTGTTCCCGCGAACTGACGGCTATTTGCTTCTGGCCGGATCGGTATTGATGGCGGCGCCTCGTTGGCGGTCGAGTCCAGCCAAGCGGGGCCTCCGGCACTGAAACTGTCTGACGGGCATTGACCCTCACGGGAACCGCTTGATGAAGCCCGGAAAGGTCCCCATGGCCGGCATTTCGAGGTCAAACGCTTCGTAGCCCGCGCGTCGGATCCGGTCCAGGAGGTCCAAATGACTCGGTCGGCACGGCGCCAACATCAGAGCCGTCCCGCCGGGGCTCACCACTCGATCGATTTCGCGCAGCTCCTCATCCGGCTTCCAGCCGAACGACCCATTGGTCAGGATCGCCACGTCCACCGCGCCGTCCTCCAGCGGCACCCGTTCGAGGAGTCCGTCGAGCGTGGTGACGTTATCGAATCCGTGCGCGGACATCTTCCGCTCAATGTACTCGCGCAGCACGCCGACAGGCTCCAGCGCGAAAACCCGCTCGGCGTAGGGCGCGCACCGCAGGGTAGCTTGACCCGTGCCCGCGCCGATATCCAGGACGACGCGACCGCGAATGTCCACGCGGTCGTGTATCTCGCGAGGGTCCCAATAGCCCCAGGGCAATGCGTCCCACGTCGCCGGCGACTTGGCCATGCCGACGTTCCACGCGCAGCATCGCAGGATCTCCTGTTGCGTGGATTGCAACTCCTCGGGTGACAACTCGAGCGGATGTGCCCGCGCCTCACGAAGTCCGGCGCGGAAGGTAGGCGAGGCTTTCGAGAAGTGCTCGACCACGTCGGGCAGCGACATGAGCGCGGCGTAGAGTCGCGCCCCAAACTCGCGCATGAGTCCCGGATTGCCGCGCTCGTCGTCCAGAAACGCGTTGACAAAGTAGGTGTTCAGGCACGCGAAATCCGCGAGCCGCAGATCGAATAGTCGGATCGGATCGATCGCCATGCGCGGTCAGCCGCGTGCCGTACCCCTCGGCGCCTGCGGGGAGCGTTCGAACTCGCGGCGCAGCAGTCCGAATCGCACCTCGTCCGCGGGCGGGTCCGATTCCGCCATATGCTCGCGAAGCGTGCCCTCGTAGCGCATGCGCAGCTTTTGCAGGACTCGGATTGAGGCCCGGTTCTTCGCGTCAGCCCTGGCCGCGACGCGGTTCAGGTCCGGTTCACCGGCGAACGCAGCCTCTATAACGGCCCTCGCAGCCTCCGAGGCGATCCCGCAACTTCGATGGGCGCGCGCCACCTCATAGGCAATCTCGGCCCGCCGGTTGGCGTGGTCGACCCGCAGGCTCACGCCGCCGACCAGCTCCCGATCCAGCCACACGCCCCAATGCGGCTCGGTGCACCAGTCGAGCCGCTGCGCGCGCGCCAGCCAGTCCCGCGCGGCCGACGCCGGGTCGGACTTCGGAGATGCAGCCGCATCTTCAGCGAACTTGGGATCCGCCATGTAGCGGGACATTGCCTCGATGTCGTCCAGCCGGTGCGGTCGCAGGGTGAGCCGTTTGGTGCGAATGGTTCGAGGCACCATGCCGCGTTGGCCGTCAGCCCTGGTGAACCAACGCCGGCAGCTCGGAGAGGCTCGCTATGCGGGTGACCTCGGCCGATCCGGGCCCTGTATCGTGCCGGTCGAGCCACACGCCCCAGAGCCCCGCGTCGCGGGCGCCGATCGCGTCCACCTCCAATCGATCGCCCACGTGCACGCACGCCGAGGGCGGCGCTCCCATCGCTTGGCAGGCGGCCGCGAAGATTCCGGGATCGGGCTTCGCGACCCCGACTTCATCCGAGACCACGACCGCCGTGAAGCGATCCGCGACGCCAATCCCCGCAAGTTTCTTCCGCTGGTGCACCGAACCTCCGTTAGTGATGACACCGAGGCGAAAACCGCGCAGCGCCTCCAGGGTGTCGATGACATCCGAGAACAGCGTCAGGTTGAGGTCGTAATGGTCGCTGTAGACGGCGTACGCCCGATCGGCTTCGGCGTCGGGCAATTCGCCTGGTGTGAGACCGAATAGGCCACGGACCCGCCCACGGCGCTGGCCTACCAACGTGGTTTCCCCGCGGAGGTAGCGATCGAAGTGCAGTTCCGTCAACTCTTCCCAGCGCCGGACGAGACGCTCATCACTATCCGTCAGCCGGTCTCGGTACCTGCTGAACATGCCGAGCGCTCCGGCGCGAGTCGCTGCGTCGTGGTCGAGCAGGGTGCCGTCGAGGTCGAAGAACACGGCTTGGATCGGTGAACCGGGCATGTGACGTGGTGCGGAATGGGGACCTGAGACCAATTGGCCCGCGAAGCATATCGCGATGATTCCTGACGACAGATAATTGGGGGCGAACTCTCGAGTCGACGCGCGGTGAGATTGCGGACGGTGCGGAGACGGACTTTCGAAATCAGCGCGGCACATCCCGCCCAACATGCTCGGCAGGCGGTCGGCTGAACCATGTCCAACCTCAGCGCGACATGGACCGGGTCCCTCGGCTACACGCGGCGGGGACTGCGCGTCCTGGGCGAGACTCCCTGGTTGTACGTCCAGATCCTGAGCGCCTTCGCGGCGCCGGCGGCGGTGGCTGCCTACGTGACCGCGTCAGATCTGCCGGAGGGCTTCGGTCGGTCGGCGTCGCTCTATGTGCTCAACGCCATCTCGGCGTCGGCCGCGCCGGTAGTGGTGATGACGGCTGTCGCCGCCGGCTATCACGGCGTCAACCTGGGCTTCGTCAGCGCCATGCGGCAGGGGCTCCGGTGGCTGCTTCGCTATCTGTGGACGAACGTGCACACCACGGTCATCTTCTGGGCGCCGATTCTCGTGTTGTTGAATCTATTCGAGTGGCAGCGGAATGAGGCGCCGGTGGAAGGCGCGGCGGGACTGGCCGCCACCGCAGCCTGGGTGGTGCTGATCGGCGCCGCCGCCCTCTACATCCATTCGCGCACGCTGCTGGCGCCGTTCTTCGCGGTGCACGGCAACCTGCCCGCCACGCTGGCGACCATCGAGTCGTGGCGCATGAGCGGCCGGCGCTTCCCCATCGTGTTCGGCACGTTCATCGTGTCGTCGGCGCCCACGGCGGTGCCGCTGGCGATCGTCCTCACGACGTTGGCGTTCACGCTGAATGAAGCCGACGGGACGCGGGCGGTGTTCGCGGCCATGCTGCCCTCGCTGGTGTGGGTGGCCATCAAGATCGTGCGGCCCTTCCTTATCACGGCGACCTACGGGCTCTACATGGACCTCTGGACCGAGGAAGAGCAGCGGCGGGAGAAACACGGAGCGCCGCCGGTGCCGCTGCTGGCACGGCCGTTGCTAGCGTTTTCGCGCTGGGTCCCGCGTTTGTTCGGCCGGGTCATCGGGCGGCGCATCGAGTGGACCGCGTGAGCCAAAGAGCGACGCGGCTGCAGCTGGCGCTGTCCCTGGATGCCCGGCGCCGGGTGCGCCACGGCAGCGCGGACACCCTGGCCGACGCCATTCGACGCGGCGCCGACCTGCACATCGGCACCGAGTTCCGGCACAACGAGCACGTCGATACGTCGTCCGACAACCCGGAGGTCGTGCGCGAGCTGGCGGAGTTTCGGACGACCTATCTGATCGAGGATCGCTGGTCGGCCGGCATCATGACGCTCAGGCAACCGGTGAGCCTGCCGGACGCCTTTGGCCCGCGGCCGTCGATGTCGTTCTTCCTCTACAACCAGGACGGGACCCAGGCCATCGCGCGACCGCATCTCGACGGGGCGTCAAGCGCCGGCGCGACCGGCTCGGCGCCGATCGACAGCCATCCCGACATGCCCAAATACCACGCGCTGGATAGCTGGGACTCCGAGACCAACGCCCCGAGCAGCACCTTTATCTACGACTTCGAGCACTTCGATTTCCTCGTGCGAGACAACTGGACGGAGGTCCTGGCGCACGACGCCGGAGGCGCAGTCATGCACGGATCAGCGGATGCCCTGGGCGACGTTTGCGCCGCCGGGGGCGAGGTGCAGGCAGCGGTGCGGGGTCTGTGTGCGGACCTTGCCGAGCCTGAAATGGACGCCATCGACCACGAAGTGTTCGTCCAGATCGGGTCGAGCTACTACTACACGGAGCAGCGGCTCTTCATCGGGGGCACGCATCCACTGCCGCGAGTCCGGGCGTCGATGCCCCTGCGGTACGCGACCCAGGCCTGGGACTTTGGCTGGTTGATCTTGCGCACCGACGGCCGCGTGATCCGCCGCCTGTGCGATCCCTACACGCTGCGCTTTCACGACAGCGAGTCGCGCCACGCGATCCGCTGGTTCGTGCGGTGAGCGAGGCGCGCGGGCGGATTTGAAACCCGCCGCCACCCCGACTCATTGAGCGCCTAGCAGCTCAGGGTCGGCAGTTGAATCCGGCGGCGGTTGACCCGTCGCCGGAGCAGTTGAGCGTGACGCCGGTCTTCATCGCCGAGATCGTGATCTCCTGCTGCGGCGCCGACGACTCGCCGTCCGCCGCCGTACCGACGGGCACCGCTTCGATCTTGGCCAGGGTGTCGAACGATGCCTGATGCCCTTCCTTGATCTGGCCAAAGAGCGTGAAGTCCGGCGACAGCCGGCCCTGCTCCGTCAGATCGTCCAGGATGATGAAGAACTGCGATCCGTTGGAGTTGGCTACGCCCTTGTTGGCCATCGCCAGGCCGCCGCGGACGTAGGGCCGCTGCGGCGGCTCGATCTCGAAGGTGTAGCCGGGGTTCCCCGTCCCCGTTCCGCTGGGATCGCCGCCCTGCACCATGAAACCCGGGATCAGCCGGTGGAAGGTCACTCCGTCGAAATAGCCCTCATTGGCCAGGAAGAGGAAGTTGTTCACGGCCAGCGGCGCCTCTTCCGAGAAGAGGGTGAAGGTCATGCGCCCCAGGCTAGTGGTGACGATCACCCATGGCTCGCCGGCGGGAATGTCCATGGCCGGATAGGCGGCATAGGTCTTGGGTCCCTCGGGTTCCGCTTCGCCGCATCCCAGGGTCACAACAACCAGCAGCACCGCCACCAATGTGAGTCGCACCATTTCACTCACTCCTTCACCCGCATCCGTGCCGTGCCCATTGTTGCAACGCCTTCGACCCTCTGTCGCGCGTGAGTCGGGCGGCGGGCGATTCTTCAGCCCTTCCAGCCGCGCCCCCTGGCGATCGTTTCCGGCGACGCGACAATCCAGCAGCCGCGCGTTGCTCAGCTCGCGGCGCATTCGCATTCGACCCGCTCCGAGGTAGGGGCGGTTCGCGAACCGCCCCTACTCCGCGTCGGTTTCCGTCCTCTCTGGCGCGGGACCCGAACGCCCCGGCGCGCCGCGCCTCAGGGCTTGCAGGTGAACCCGATGGCTCCCTCGCCGGAGCAGTTGAGCGTTACGCCGGTCTTCATCGCCGAAATCGTGATCTCCTGCTGCGGCGCCGACGACTCGCCGTCCGCGGCCGTGTCGACGGGCACCGCTTCGATCTTGGCCAGGGTGTTAAACGATGCCTGGTGCCCTTCCTTGATCTGACCGAAGAGCGTGAAGTCCGGTGAGAGCCGACCCTGCTCGGTGAGGTCATCCAGAATGATGAAGAACTGCGAGCCGTTGGAGTTGGGCGTGCCCTTGTTGGCCATCGCCAGCCCGCCGCGGACATAGGGCCGCTGTGGGGGCTCGATCTCGAAGGAGTAGCCCGGTCCACCGGTGCCGGTGCCGCTGGGATCGCCGCCCTGCACCATAAAGCCCGGGATCAGGCGGTGGAAGGTCACCCCGTCGAAATAGCCCTCATTGGCCAGGAAGAGGAAGTTGTTCACCGCCAGCGGCGCCTCTTCTGAGAAGAGCGTGAAGGTCATGCGTCCCAGGCTGGTGGTGACGATCACCCAGGGCTCGCCGGCGGGAATGTCCATGGCCGGATAGGCCGTGTAGGTCTTGGGGCCCTCGGGCTCGGCTTCGCCGCATCCCACGGCCACAACGACCAGCAGCAACGCCACCAGTGCGAGTCGCAACATCTCCCACGCTCCTTCACCCGCATTCGTGCCGGCTGCATTGTCGCAATCTGTGCCTCGGGATGTCGCGCGGCGCGGGTGGGATCGCCGTCCTAAACTAGGCCTACGACGAGGGCAAACACCGACAAAAGGACGCGCCATGACCCACCGTCTCTATCGGAGCCAGGCCGATCGCATGCTCACCGGCGTCGCCGGCGGCATGGCGGAGTACCTGCGCATCGATCCGATCATCGTCCGCTTGCTCTGGGTGCTGGCGGTCGTGCTCACGAGCGGCGTGGGCCTGCTGGTCTATCTGGCGTTGGCCGTGATCACACCGTCACTACCCCGGCAGGAGCCTGATGCGGACAGCGCTTCCGACGACGCCGAGGGCGGCGCCCCAGCCGATGCCCCATCCGCGCCGGCGGACTATGCGCCGGGCCGCAACGGCGCCGCGGTCGTCATCGGCTCTGCCCTAATCGTGATCGGCGCCGTGGCCTTGGCGAGCCAGTTTGGGTGGTTCGACGCCTGGCGGCTCTGGCCGCTCGCGTTGATCGCGATCGGCGGCGTGTTGATTCTCAACCAGCGGCGCTAAGTCATCGTGGATCAGCGGGGGTTTGGCTTCGCTGGGGCGCTGATCCTTATCGGGATCGCGGCCCTGCTCTGGAACTTCGACGTCCTTCCCGACCGGTTCCTGCTCGCGGCGTGGTCGTTGTGGCCGGTTGCGCTGGTGGCGGTGGGCGCAGGTCTGGCGCTCTCACGCGTGCGCGCCTGGCTGGGCTCGACGGCGTTTCTGGTCGTCCTGGTCGCCGGATTCGGCGCGGCGTGGGGTCTGGCTGCCGCCGGCCCAGGACCGGTGCTTCACCGCGAAACGATTGCCGTGAACCTGGGCGAAGCCACTGCCGCGCGCCTGGATCTGCACGTGGGGGCGGGCTCGCTCACCCTGGATACGGACACGCCGCCCGATCAGCTGCTTGCCGGCAAGCTGGAATCGCGCGCGGTCGACCACGACTACGCAATCAGCGAATCCCATCAGCCCGGCGGTCGGAGGGTCATCGAGCTCAGGAATTCGCCCGACTGGGAATTCTCATTTTTTCCCGGCCAAAACCCGTCCGAAGAGTGGACGCTGCATCTGACGCCGGACATTCCCACCGAGCTCCGCGTGGAGGCCGGCGCCGCCGATATTGACCTGGATCTTCGCGACCTCGACCTCAAGCAGCTCGAGATCGAGGCCGGCGCCGCCGATGTCAACGTCACGATGCCCACCGCCGCCGGGAAAACCGAAGCCAGCTTCGAGGTAGGCGCAGCCAGCCTGCGGATTACCGTGCCCGATGGCGTAGCGGCACGGATCGAAGTCGATGCCGGGCTGTCCAGCGTGCAGATCAACGAGGGCCGATTTCCGCAAGCGTCCGACGACGTTTACATTTCGCCAGATTTCGATCGCGCCGCCAACCGCGTCGACATCTCCATCGACGCCGGCGCCAGCCACGTTGAGATTCGCTGAGGGAGCACCCGCCATGACCGCCTTGCCCGAGCAGGAAGTCAAAGACCTGCTGGCCGCCACGTCCACGCCCACGCTCACGCACCTCTTGCAGCAGCGCGGCTACCGCAACGTCTACTTCTGCGGGCTGACCCCGGTCGGTCCGGCCGTGCGGGCGGTGGGACGGGCGCGCACGCTGCGCTACACGCCTCACCGGCCCGACCTCTATCCGGACGACCTATCGCGCAATCCGCAGCGCCTGGCGATCGAGTCGATCGAGCCCGGCGAAGTGCTGGTGGCGGAGGCCGGCGGCCACTTGGGGGCGGGGGTACTGGGCGACATCCTCCTCACGCGAGTGGCCAAGCGAGGCGGCGCGGCGTTCGTGGTCGATGGAGCGGTGCGCGACCCCGACGCCATCGGGGAGCTGGAGATGCCGGTGTTCGTGCGGGGCATTCACGGCGCGGCGCACATGCGCGACCTGGTGCCCATCGGACACGACGTGCCGGTTCGCTGCGCCGGGTGCACCGTTGTCCCGGGGGACTGGATCGTGTGCGATGCGAATGGCGCGGCCGTGGTGCCGCCGGTCGTTGCAGCCGAAGTCGCCGCGGAGGGCGTGGAGATGGACCTGAAGGAGGAGTACGTCCTCGAGTTGATCGAAGGAGGCGCATCCACCGTCGACGTCTATCCGCCAACTGACGACAACATGCAGGGCTTCCCCGCGTGGAAGGCGGCGCGGGGCCGCAAATAGGCATGCCCGCAGCTTGGAAACCCGCAGATAGTGAGGTAGGGGCAGGTCCTAGATCCTCCCGACGACAAGCATCCGGCGCGCCTCTGGATTTGACCGGACTGGATTCCGGCTTCCGCCGGAATGACGGAGGGTTTTCGCAAGGGTTTCTTTCCTGGAGATACTGAAGCATCTGGCTCCGGCCGGCAGCACAACGCGAATGGACCCCGACGCATGACGCAGCAGTCGATCGTGGGCGTGTGGCGGCTCGTGTCGTACGAGTCGCGACCGGAATCGGGAGCGACCCGGCTGCCGTATGGCGCGCGGGTCAGTGGATACCTGATCTATACCCCGGAGGGCTACATGTCGGTGACGATCATGGGCGCCAATCGGCCAAACCTCGCCTCCGAGGACCGTCTCTCGGGCACGCCCGACGAGTACGCGCGGGCCATGAAGACTTACGTCTCCTACTGCGGCCGCTACACCGTGGAACCCGACCGCGTCATCCACCACATCGAGCTCAGCCACTTTCCGAATTGGTGTGGCACGGACCAGGTGCGTTTCTACCAACTCGAGGGTGATTGCCTGCGGCTGCGAACGCCGCCGTTCGTGCTCGGCGGCGTCCAGCAGACCGCGCATCTCGTCTTGGAGCGCGTGCAGGCCGGCGAGTAGCGACGCTCGCGCCGGCCGCCAACACGTGCGGGCGCGTACGATGCTCTGGGGCTTGAGTGAGGGTGTCCTCGATGAGCTATCCACGAGCCTTTGCCAAGGGTGAATTCGAGCGCCGCGCCGCCGCGGTTACCGCGCGCATGCGCGATGCGGGTTTGGACGCGCTCATTGCGTACTCGGTGCGCAACAGCCAGGGCCCCGTGGCCTATCTCGGCGGCTACGAGCCCGACCTGGGCCTGCACGACGTGTCGTATTTCCTATTGATCCCCGGTGGAGAGCCGGAGGCCATCCTGGTGACCAACGGGTTCTGGGACGATCCGGCCTCGCGCACGTGGGTCGACGTCGTCGTGATCTCCTACAAGTTCGAGTCGAGCCTGCCGGAGCTGCTGCCGAGCAGGGCATCGCGGATCGGAGTGGCGGGCTTCGATTACCTGCCGGCCCCGGTGTATCTGGGCCTCAAGGCGGCGTTCCCCCGGTGCGAAATCGTGGACGCCACGCGGCTGGTGATGGAGGTGGCGCAGATCAAGAGTGCGGCCGAGATCGAGGTCATTCGCACCGGCATGTCGATCAACGATTGCGGCGGACGGGCGTTCCTGGCGAACGTCCACGAGGGTGCAAACGAGCGGTTGCTGCAAGTCGCCGTCGAACAGGCGCTCATGCAGGCGGGAGCGGACGGCCTCTACTACAACCCGCAGATCTACAGCGGGGCGAGCGTCGCGCACGGCATGGGCATGCGAACGGACCGCGTCCTCCGGGCGGGCGATCAGGTGCAGGTGGACTGTGGGGCGATGTATCGCGGCTATCGCGGCGACCTCTCGCGGGTGACCACCGTCGGCCGTGGGTCACCGGAGGTCAGGCGCATCATGGAGGCCACGGCGCTCATGTACGAAGCCATGGTGGACGCCCTGCGCCCGGGGACGGCCGCGGCCGACGTGGCCCGCGCCGGGATTCGCGTGGCCGAAGCGAACGGACTCGGCGACGGGTTGTATCGCCCGACGCCGGACCATCCGCCGGGCATGCTCGGTCACGGCATCGGCTGCTGGGTCCATGAGTTGCCGGACATTCAGCTCGATTCAACCGACGTGATTGAGCCCGGCATGGTGGTGGTCCTCGAGACCATCCTGGGGCAGCCGGGGACCGGCGGGGCGAAGATCGAAGATGCGGTGCTGGTGACCGACGGCGCGCCCGAACGGCTCTCCAGCCTCCCGGTGCGCACGTGGCCGTTATGAAATCGGTGGTAGCGTACGCGTCGGCCACCCGCGCCGTTTGAAGGTCTCCGCATGACAACCACCGACGCCATTGCGCACATCCTGCAGGCCGAGGGCATCGAGTTCCTCAGCGTGTACCCGACCACACCCATCATCGAATCGGTGGCGGAGATCGGCATCCGTCCCGTCCTCTGCCGCCAGGAGCGGGTGGGCGTGGACATTGCGGACGGATTCTCCCGCGTCACCAACGGCAATCCGCCCGGCGTGTTCGCCATGCAATATGGGCCGGGCGCCGAGAATGCGTTTTCCGGCATCGCCACCGCGTTTACGGATGGAGCGCCGCTGCTCGTCCTGCCGCTGGGACAGCCGGGAGACCGAGATGGCGTGGACCCGCTGTTCAGCTCGGTGCGGTCCTACGCCTCGGTCACGCGGTCCATCCAGCGCATCAACAGCCCCGCGGAGGTCGCGGACCGGATGCGCCGCGCCTTTGCCGCGCTTCGCGCGGGTCCGGGCGGACCGGTCATGGTCGAGATTCCGGCCGACGTGGCCGAGGCCGAGGTCGACGATGAAATTCCCGCAAGCTATCGGCCCGTGCGCCCGGTGGTTTCGGCGGCGAATCCCGACGATGTCCGAAGCGCGGCGCAGACCCTGCTCGACGCCCGGCATCCGGTGCTGCTCGCCGGGCAGGGGGTGCTCTATGCGGGCGCAAGCCGCGAGCTGATCGAGCTGGCGGAGCTGCTCGGCGTGCCCGTGGCGACGACCATGGCCGGCAAGAGCGCCTTTCCCGAAAAGCATCCGCTGGCCCTGGGAAGCGTTTCCAGCGTATCGAGCGAGCCCGCACGGCACTTCGTCGAGCAGGCCGGCCTCATTTGCGGGATCGGCACCAGCTTCACCAGGCACATCATGAGCATGCCGATCCCCGCCGGGAAGACAATCGTTCAGCTCACCGGCAACCCGCGCGACATCGCCAAGGACTACGACATCGACGTGGCGGCGGTCGGCGACGCGAAGCTCGTGCTGCGGCAGCTCATCGAAGCCTGCCGCGACCTCACAGGCGGACAGCCGACCGGAGGCAATGGCGCGCCGGGCGGCGAGATCGAGGCCATTCGTCGCGAGTGGCTAGCCGACTGGATGCCCAAGCTGGCTTCAGACGCGAAGCCGATCAATCCCTACCGTGTGATCTGGGAGTTCATGCAGCGGGTCGACCCGGACGAAGCCATCGTGACGCACGATTCGGGCAGCCCGCGCGATCAGATCATGCCGTTCTACCAGGCCGGCGGGCCGCGCACGTATCTCGGATGGGGCAGGTCGCACGCGCTGGGGACAGGCCTGGGCCTGAGCATTGGCGCGAAGCTCGCGGCCCCGGACAAGTTCGTCGTCAACTACATGGGTGACGCGGCGTTTGGGATGACCGGGCTCGACATCGAGACGGCCGTGCGCTGCAAGATTCCGATTCTGACCATCGTGCTCAACAACTCGTCGATGGCCATCGAGGCCCGCCACTTGCCGCGGTCGCACGCCAAATACCGCACGCGAGACATCGGCGGCGAATACGCGGATATGGCGACGGCCATGGGTGCGTGGACCGAGCGCGTGGACGAACCGGACGACGTCGGCCCGGCCCTGGAACGAGCCAGACGCGCCACGGAAGACGGACGGACGGCGCTGCTGGAGTTCATCACCAGCGAGGAGATCACATTCTCGAACAAGAACGCGATTAGCTAGGCGCCCCTGGCAATCTAGTCGCCGGGCTCGATGTCCACGACCAGCAGCGATTCCTCGTTTCCGGCGTTCGCGGTCAGCAGCTCGCCGCCGGGGGCGAAGACGGCGGCCCGGCCGGTCACGCGGTGGGGCCACCCGGGACGCTCATCGAATTCGCCGCGCGGGTCCTTGGCGTCGAGGTAGAGCGCAAACACGCTCAGCCGTTCGGCCAGGTCCTCGGCGCGGCGCTTGAGCGTGTCGCGCTGGTTGAAGTCCAAGATTTCGGCCCATGAGTCCCCGGCATCCTGGAAGTCCTTGATGCAGTCGAAGTGCGGCTCGACGATGAGGCGAGCGCCGAGACCCACGAGGGTGTCGTGGATCGCGGGCGACTCGTTGTCGGCGCAGATGGTCACGCCGATCGTGAGGCGGCCAAGCCGAAACGGCGTCATGTCGTCGCCGCCGCCCCGATAGAAGTCCATCTCGCTGGTGGTCGGCTGCAGCTTGCGCTGGACGTGCCGCACACCGTCGCCGTCAACGATGACGTACGCGTTGAACGGCTTCGGCGCAAGCCCGCGTTCGGCAATGCCGGCGCCGATGGCCAGTCGAAGCCGCGCGGCCATGCGCGCCAGCCGCGCGGTCGAGGGACCGGGAATCGGTTCGGATCGCGTCTCCAGTTCAACAGGGTCGGCGTCGGCGTCGTAGGTCACCCAGGGACCGTGCACGGAGAACTCGGGGAAGAGCACCAGGTCGCAGCCGGCGGCGGCTGCCTGCTCGGCGAACGCCTCGATCTTCTCCAGGTTCGCATCCCTCTGGCCCCTTCGCATCCCTCTGGCCCCGCAGGGAGCACAGGGTGACCATGCCAATCCGCATCGGCGCCTCAGTCGCGGCTCTTTCGAAACCCACCAAGCCTCACACAGGCCGAGATGCCGCGCGTTGCGGGAACTCCGCCGAGCGCTTCGCCACGCACCACACCCGGTGGGGGTTTGAGGCGCGTGGCGCGTCGTCCATCGATTTCCGCGCGATAGTGGCTATGCTTACAGTCAAATCGGCCGATGTGCGGCGACCCTGAGGCTGGGTGAGCACGGCTGGGCCCCATTCCACCCGCGCGAGCGGCGCGGGATGGGCGCCGGGGCAGATCAACCGATCGATCCGGCGGCTTCGAGACGACGAATGGTCCACGCGGTGAAGCGCGGACCCGAAACCAGCCGGGTATTTCCCGCCGCACGTCACGTAGAGGTTCTCTGGCCGGGGCGAAACGCCTCTGCCGTTTCATGGAGGGAGCATGTCCTATGGCCCGGCTGGCGATTTTCATCGATGGCGCCTACCTGGAGTCGGTGCTCAAGTACGAGTTCGGCGGCGTCCGCATCGATTTGACGAAGCTGGTCGACGAGATCCAGGACCACGTCGAGGAGAACAGCCCAGAGCCCATCGAAGTCCTGCGGACGTACTACTACAACTGCCGGCCCTACCAAAGCGACCCCCCGACGCCGGAGGAGATGGACCGATATTCGAACTCCCGGCGCTTCGAGGACGCGCTGCGGTATCTGCCGCGCTTCGAGGTGCGGCTGGGGTATCTCCGCAAGAGCGGCATTGACGAGTGGGGCAATCCGGTCTTCGAGCAGAAGCAAGTCGATCTGCTGCTCGGCCTCGACATGGCGCTGCTCGCCAGCAAGAAGCAGGTGCAGCACGTGGCGCTGGTGGCGGGCGACGGGGATCTCTACCCGGCGGTGCAGGTCCTCAAGAGCGAGGGTTCGGTCGCTTGGTTGATCCACGGGCCGCGACAGGGCAGTGACGGACGCCCGATGTACTCGTCCAATCTCTTCAAGGCCGCCGACGAGCGATTTGAGCTGGATGAAGAGCTGATCGACCGCCTGCGAATGTCTGCCCCGCGATTGGCCGGTGGCGCTGCGCCGGAGACGCTTGGGTAACTCGGTCGTCCCATCGACGGGCAAGGCGAAGCTGGCGTGGGCCAGGATTGAGTAGGCTGGGATTCCCACGCTCGCGGGAATGGGGCGGGCTCAGACGAGATTACGAGTGACCGGTCCGACGCTGCCTGCACCCCGGGCCAGCAGGTAACCCTAGATTGTTGTCGGGGCAGCCATTGTGGCTGCCCTAGCTGATCCCGATGCCGAGCTGGATCCGGTCGACATTGGTCAGGCCGCACCGCAGCAACCGCAGCCGGGCTCGTCGCGCAGAGTCTTCGAGGTCGCTAGGCCCCGACCGCGCGCTGCCTCGCCAGGCCGCGCCGGGCGAGGACGGTGACTAGCACCAGCGAGCCCGCGAGCGCGGCGGCGCCGACCCAGTTCATGCCGCCGGCGCTGAAGACCGGGCCCGTCGCCAGGCTGCCGGTGGCCGCGGCCACGGCCGCGAGCGCGTCGCCAGCGCCCTGGGTACGTCCGCGCTCGCGCGGCGAGAGGCCGTCGATCAGCAGGGCCGAGCCGGCGACGAAGCACATGTTCCAGCCGTAGCCAACCAGGAACATCGCCAGCAGCATCACTCCCAGATCGGCCGAGAACGGCGTGAGGACGCTGGCGGCGATCAACTGCACCGAACCAAGCACGATCACCGGCATGCGGCCGTAGCGATCTACCAGGCGACCGGTGAGCGCCGCCAGCCCGAACATGCCGACGGTATGAACGGCCACGGCAATGGAGATGGTGGTGGGCACGTGTCCGTGATTGTGTAGGTGCAGCGGCGCAATGGTCATCACCATCACCATGACGAGCTGTCCAACCAACATGGCGAGCACCGCCACCTGGACGTTGACGGCGCGAAAGATCTCGCGCAGGGGGCGCACAGAACCGTCCGAGCCTCCGCGCGCAACGGCCTCAAACGGCGTCTGGACGGCCATGTCGCGCGGATCGGGGCGTACGAACGTCAAGATCAAGGCCACGGCCACGCCGACGAGCACGGCGGCGGCGAGCCAGGGCCCGGCGAATTGCTCGATCCCCGCTCCCTCGGCAAGGTCTGTCGATGCGCGGACGATCAGCGGGCCGGCGATGGCCCCGATGGTGCCGGCGAAGACCACGCGGCCGATGATCCGCCCCCGGCGCCGCGCCGGATGCACTTCGGCGGCGACGTAGCGCGACTGGTCGCTGGCCGTTCGCGACATGCCAAAGATCGCCGCGCCCGCCACCAGTCCGGCGTAGGATCCGCCCATGATGGCAAGGGCTCCCACCACCGCGCCGGCGACGCCCATCAGGTAGCCGAGCGCGAGCGCCGGCCGGCGGCCGGCGCGGTCCATCACCCAGCCGATCGGATAGGCCGCCAGGGCCCGCCCGAAGAGCATGGCGGCGCCCGGTATCCCAGCGTAGGCGGCGTCCCCGGCCAGGTTCGCCGCGCTGATGGTCAACACCGCGAAGCTGGCGATACCGGCGGCGGAAAACGCGGCCTGCGAGGCAAAGAGCGTCGCCGTGATGCGCTGAGGGGCAGTCAGCGACGGAATGATGGACGTGAGCCTGTCTCCCCGCGTCGGCGTGCGGGCATTCTAGGCGGGCGCGGCACGGGCTATCGTGGACCCACTTGCGGGGCCACAAGGAGCGGGCACAGGTGGGCACATTCGACGGGAAATCAGTCGTGGTGACGGGCGGCGCTCAGGGCATCGGCGGCGGAGTGAGCAAGGGCTTCGCCCGGGCCGGCGCGTCGGTGACGGTGGTGGATATCGACGAAACGGCTTCCGCGGCGCTTACCGGCGGCCTGGAGGGCGAAGGGTGCACGGCGCAGTATGCGATTGCCGACGTGAGCAGCCACGCGGACGCGAAACGGGCCATCGAGCAGGCCGTATCTGCCTTCGGCGGCGTCGATGTGCTGGTGAACAACGCGGGCATTCAGCCTATGGGGTCTTATGTCAAGCTCGACGCCGAGACCGAAGAGGGTTGGGACCGAATCATCGGGGTCAACCTCAAGGCCTGCTTCCTGATGTCGAAGTACGCCATTCCCTCCATGCGCGAGCGCGGCGGGGGCGCGATCATCAACATCGCCAGCGTGCAGGGGCTGCAATCGCAACCGATGGTGCCGGCCTACGCGGCATCGAAGGGCGGGGTGCTGTCCCTAACGCGCAACATGGCGCTGGACTACGCGCCGGAGAACATCCGGGTGGTGGCCATCAACCCGGGCTCGATCGATACGCCGATGTTGCGCACGCAGGCACGGGCAGCCGGCGACGAGGACGCCATGGTTGAGACCTGGGGACGCACGCACCCCATCAGACGCATTGGCCAGCCGGCGGACATCGCCAACGCGGCGATGTTTCTCGCCAGCGATCAGGCCAGCTTCATCACGGGCGAATACCTGTGCGTGGACGGCGGATACATGGCCCAAGGCGCCTGGGCGGGGAACTACGACGAGTGACCGAGAGTCGTCATGCCCGGATGCGGGGGCTCTGGGCCCACACGGACAAGTCAGGGACGGCCGGGGAAAGCCGTGTGCGGCCGCAAGTTGGATGACGGGTGGATTCCCGCCTTCGCGGGAATGACGGATGCGGCGGGAATGACGGAAGGGGGCGGGAATGACGGAGGGGTGACGCCGAGGTTTCTTACGGCGGCAGGGTCTGGAGGAAGTTGACCAGGTTCCAGATG
>DAOUKN010000212.1:0-11012 GCA_034421255.1 Chloroflexota bacterium
TTGGGCGAGCGGCAGGCGGTGCGTAAGCATGCGCTCCAACGGGTAGCGACCCGCTTCGGCCAACTGGACGGCGGCGCGGACGGCCTGCGTCTCGTGGCTGTTGACGCCCAGCACATGGATTTCTCCGGCCACCAGCTTGTCCCAGGGCAGCTCGACCGGCGCGCCGCCTTTCGACCCGGCCATGACGAACGTACCGAGCGGCCGCACGACCGAGGCCGCCTGGCCGGCCGCCCCGGGACTGGCCGTCACGTCGATGGCGACGTCGGCCATGCGGCCTTCCGTGAGGTCGGCAATGTCAGTCACGGTTGAGTCCGACGCGATGAGTGCCTCGGTGGCGCCAAAGTCCCGGGCGAGATCAAGGCGCGCGCGATCGCGGGCCAGACCGACCACGATGATCCGGCTCGCGCCGGCGGCGTGCGCCGCGATGGTGCACGCCAGCCCCTGCGGCCCCGGTCCAAAGACCACGACCGTGTCGCCGATGCCGGCGTTGCCCAATGTGCGAATCCAGCGGATGCCGTTGGCCAGCACGGCGCTGATCACCACACCGATCTCCGGCGTGATGCGCTCGGAGACGCGGTGCACGCGGGCGCGCGGCGGCAGGTAGAGAAACTGACCGTAGGCGCCCCAGAGGTGGGGCGGCTCGGCGGCGGAGAGACGCCCGCCGTAGCCCTGGTCGTCGGCGCACATCTGGTAGGAGCCTCGGCGGCACCACTCGCAGCGGCCGCAACCGAAGCTCGCCTCCACGATGACGCGGTCGCCAGCGGCGACCTGCCAGCGTGCGGCGGCGGACGCGCCAATCCGCTCGATGCGTCCCACGATTTCATGGCCCAGCAGGGCGGGAGCGTTGCGGATCACGGCCGAGTGGCCGTCCCAGTGGTGAATGTCGCTGCCGCAGATTCCGGCGAGCTCGATGCGCAGCAGGCCGTCGTCGTCGATGGCGGGCAGCGGGAAGTCGCGCGGCTCGATGCGGTGCGGGGCGACGAGCACGGCGCCGCGGCTAACGGTCACGTGGATTCGTCGGACTGGATTCCGGCGTGCGCCGGAATGACGGACGGGGCAGCGGCTGCAGGGAGTTGACAGGCGCTGTGCCCAATCGCCAGCCCCTTAGATTCCTCGCCTGTGGCTCGGAATGACGGGTGGGCGGCTCGGAATGACAGGGTGGGGTGACGCCGATACAGGATGGAAAGGCGGGCGGGACCGTCGGGCTGGATTCCCGTTTTCACGGGAATGACGGAAATGGTGGGACTCCTACGGACGGACGTCAGGTCGGCTTTCCGGAACTGGATTCCGGCCCCGGATCGAGTCCGGGGCAGGCTGTTCGCCGGAATGACGGATCGGGCGGCCTCGCCATTGGTGGTCACGCGCGGCTTGCCAGGCAGCCGATGATCGTGTCCACGTGGGCCACGAACTCGGCCGTCAGCTCGACGGACTCGCCGAGCGTGGCCTGAGGATCCCAGGACCATGAGCCGTTCAGCTGCTGCGTCTCGACGAACCAGTCGGCCACTCGCACCGTCCAGTCGCGGTAGATGGCATCTCCGGTGACATGATAGAGCAGCGCCGAGCCCCAACCGCTCTTGCAGACCTGGGCGTAGTCGAATTGCCGCGGCGTGCATTGCATCGAGAACGCCATGTAATCCCGTGCGAGCGTCAGATAGCCCGGCTGCGGATCCACCATGTGCAGGCGGCACAGAAACGCCGCCGAAATTCCGCCAACCGTCCAGCGCTGCTTGCGGGCGGCCTGGGCCTCGACCGTGAACCAGGATTCCTCGCCGGCCGCGGGCGTGACGAGCGCCTGCTGCTCGCGCGACCAGGCGTAGTGCAGCCGGTCGGGCAGCTCTCGCTGCGCCCGCCAGATTCTTTCTAGGAAGGTATGTACGGCCCGCGCTTCGTCCATGCGCCCCAGCGCAATGCAGGCCAGGCCACAGCCGCAGGCATAGGGTACGTCCATCACGTCGCCGGGCGCCCCGTCGGCGTTCAAGTCGTTGGTGAACCCGCCCGATTGCGGGTCCTGCATGGTGAGGACGAAGTCGAGGCCGCGACTGCTGAGGTCGAACTGACGCGCCATGTGCGCGCCGTAGACGAGCGTGGCGTTGCGATAGGCGTAGGCGTCGGTCAGCACCCGCCGCCCGCGGTCGAAATCACCCTTCGGGGTGAACATGTGGCGGCGAATCCAACCGCACAGCGCCGTGGCCGCCGCGGTCTCACCGGCGACAGCGAACGTCCACGGCACGCGATAGAACCTGAAGCCGTGCGCCGGGTTGCCGATCGAGCCATCGGGATGCATGTGCCGCAGCAGCCAGTCGACGCCGCGTCGCTTGGAGTCAGCGTATGACTTCAAGCGACGACGCATATCGATTGGCAACCTATTCACCTGGTCTGTGGCACAGAATCCGCTCACGACGCCCAATCGCCAGAATTCTCCGTTCGTGGTGAGCTTGTCGAACCACGTCTCTTGGGCATTGGCCGGAAGCACCCTTCGACAGGCTCAGCGCCTGCCCCGTACCCGATACGGGGGCGAACGGGGCAATTGCCGGCCAGCTTAGCCCCACGCTCGGCGCGTCGACAGCAGCCGGCCGGTCGCGCTACGGTCCCAAGGTCGACAAGCTCTCGACGAGAGCCGCTGACGGATGTGCGAGGAAGCCGAATGACGCTGGCCATCGACGCCTTCTACGGCGGCCATGTCGAGATGCCGAACCCGGGATTTCGGGGGCCGCCGGCGCACACGCGGCGAATGAGCGACGCGCACCTGGCCACGGTCTACGACGAAGCCCAGCGCTTCGCCGAGCTGATGGAGCGCACCGGCTACGACACTCTCTGGCTGGCCGAGCACCACTTCCAGCGCGAGGGCTACGGTTGCATCGGCAACGTGCCGCTGCTGAGCCTGCACCTGGCGCACCTCACCGAGCGGCTCAAGTTCGGCGCGTTCTTCAACACGGTCACCGCGTGGCACCCGCTGCGCTTGGCCGAGGACTACGCCATGGTCGACGTGCTGACCGGAGGGCGCCTGCGATTTGGCATCGGACGCGGCTACGTCGCGCGGGAAGTCGAGACGCTTGGCGGACCGCTGCTCGACGACGCCGCCAACCGCGACCTGTTCGAAGAGCAGGTGGAGATCATGCTAAGGGCCTGGCATCAACCCGAGTTCGCCCACGCGGGCGCGGCCTATCGGGTGCCCGCCGAGGTGCCGCACATGTTCGACGATCTTGTTGACATAACGCTTGTGCCGCGGCCCGCGCACCTGCCGGTTGAGATCTGGCAGCCCATCACCAGCACGAAGCGGCGCGGCCTGGACTTCATGGCGCGGCATGGCATCAAGGGCGTGATCGCGGGCGGCACGGCGCCGGGCGGTCGAGCCGAGCAAGCCGCGGCGGTCTATCGCGATGCGCTGGCGCGGGCCGGACGAGAGACGGAGCTTGGCGAGGACCTGGCCGTCGGATTCCAGATACACATCGCCGACAGCCGCGAGGCCGCGCTGCGCGAGGCGACCCCGTGGTGCGAGGAGCACCTCAAGGGCCTCGCGCCGCTGGGCCGCTATCCGCAGCTCAGCCAGGCCCAGATCCGGGCCACGGCCGAGGGCGAGGCGGCCTACGACGCGGGACTGCCCACCATTCGCGACCTGGACGCCGAGGGAACCTGGGTGTGTGGCACCCCGGAACACGTGCGCGACCATCTGAGCGGCTTGCTCGCAAGGCTGCCCGGACTGCGCCGCGTCTTCATCCAAACCGGGTCCCTGGGCGTGCCGCCGTCGGCCATGCGCGCCGACATCGAATGGTTTGCGCAGGACGTGATGCCCGAGTTCGCGGACGCGCCAACGACCGCCGGATAGTCCAAGCCGCTCCCCGGTCAGGCGGCGCTCAGGAGACTCGCAGGCGATACCAGCGGATGTTGTAGATCTCGTCCTCTTCGCACCAGAACGCCACGTACACATCGCCGTCGGGAAGCAGCGCCAGGCTCGGGAAGCCAAAGGGAAGGTCGACCAACTCCTGCCCGCTGCTCTCCGTGGCGCCGGTCATGCTGGACGATGCGCCTTCCCAGAGCGGCGCCTCGGCCAGATTGACCCAGTCGTCGCCGTCCAGGCGCGACAGGTTGGCCCAGAGTCCGGGACGCCGGTCGTGGCGGTAGACGAACAGGATGCGGTCGTCGGGGAGCACCAGCAGCTTGCCGGTCTGGCCGTGGATGCCGGTGGACCGCGGCTCGGAGAACGTCCGGCCATCGGTTGAAATCGCGAATGGATTGGGCTCCGTGAGCCCGGTGGCGGAGTCGAAGGCCCAGGCGGTCGCCAGCAGCCGGCCGTCGCTCAGCTGACGCAGCGAGACCTCCCACGAGAAGACGCCCCGGAGGGTCTCGTCGATCAGCACCAGGTGCTCGGGCCAGGTCCGGCCGCGGTCGTGGGACACGAACGCCAGCGCCATGGCCCCGATCGGCTCCTCGCCGTCCCAGCCGCGCCAGGGGGCCATGGGCGCCAGCCAGCGCCCGTCGGCCAGCTCCACGATGTGGTGACAGACCTCCCACGCCGGACTCCACACCGGGGCCTCGAGGATCTCGGGCTTGCTCCAGGTGTGGCCGCGGTCGGAGCTGTGCACCGTGATGAGGTCCATGGGGGCGTGACCAAGGTTCTCTCGGTTGACCAGCTGCCCGCCGTGGACGTCGCGGTAGGTGCGGCCGCCGATGCCGACCAGCGTGCCGTCGCGCAGCGGGCTCACGCGGATGCCGCCGGTCGTCGGTCGGGTCGTGGAGGTTTCGACCAGCAGCTCGGGCGCCGACCAGGTCACGCCGCCATCGGACGAGCGGGCCTTGTAAGTCTGGTAGTCGAGGGCTTCCACGCCCGAGGCCAGATCGAAGCTGGCGAACAGCTCGCCGTCGTCGAGCACGATGATCGAGGGATGCCACGCATGCACTGCGCGACGCTCCGGCTCGGGATTTCGATAAACGAGGCCCGTGGCCAGCACGTCAATCACGGGCAAGCTCCGGCTGCCATAATCCGGGCTGATTCGCGGTCGGATCGCCCGACGCCGAGTTTGGGACCGCCCGACGGTGCTGAGGGAGCATGCGATGCCTCCGGTCGATACCCTGGTGGATGCCCGCCGCAGCATAGAAGCCCGCTATCTCGCGCGCACGCCCGAATCGCGGGCGTTGCACGAACGAGCGCTGCAGTCGCTGCCCGGCGGCGAGTCGCGCACGGCGACCTGGTTTGCGCCCTACCCAACCTATATCGCCTCGGGCCTGGGCTCGAAACTAACCGACGTTGACGGCAATCGGCTGGTGGACTTCACCTTCAACTCCACCTCGGTCATCCATGGTCACGCCCATCCCGAGATCGTGGCGGCCGTGCAGCGCCGCGTGGCCGAGGGCACCGCGTGGAACGCGCCCAACGCGGGCCAGGTGGAGCTGGCCGAGAACCTCTGCGCGCGGGTGCCGTCGCTGGACCAGGTGCGCTTCAGCGCATCCGGCACCGAGGCGAACATGCATGCGATCAAGGCCGCGCGGGCGTTCACCGATCGCGACCTGATCATCAAGATGGACCTGGCCTATCACGGCACCTATGAGGGCGTGGAGATCCACCAGGGGGCGGATGGTTGGGGCGGTCCGGGATCGCCGATGTCGCGGGGCGTGCCCAGCAATGCCGTCGACAACGTGCTGATCGCCCCTTTCGACGACGCGGAGATCGTGGAGTGGCTGCTCGAAACCCACCCCGGGCAGGTTGCCGCCATCGTGGTCAACCCGGCCCAGACCCAGGGCGGTCTGCGCGCGCCGTCGCCGGGCTATTTGAAGGCCCTGCGAGACGCCGCGGACGCACACGGCACGCTGCTGGTGTTCGACGAAGTCATCACCCTGCGCCTGGCGCGCGGCGGCGGCCAGGAATTGTTCGGCGTCCTGCCGGACCTGACGGCGATGGGCAAGATCATCGGCGGAGGATTGCCCGTTGGCGGCTTCGGCGGTCGGGAGGATGTGATGGACATCTTCGCCGACCGGCAGCCGCCGGTCCTGCCGCACGCGGGTACCTTCAACGGCAACCCGGCCACCATGGCCGCGGGCCTCGCGGCCATGCAGCTGCTCAATGCACCGGCGTTCGAGCTCCTGGCGGAGCGTGGCGAGGCGCTTGGCAGGGGTTTGGTCGACGCGTCGCACCGGGCCGGTGTCGCGCTGGATGTGACGCAAATCGAATCGGTGATCGGCGTCGACGTTCCGCTGGCCGGCGCGTCGGCGGGGGAGGTCATGGATCTGATCGTCCTCGAGCTGCTGAACCGTGGATTCAAGGCGGCATCCATGATGACGGTGTCTACGGCCACGACCAACGATGAGATTCAGGCGCTGACCGAAGCGCTGGTGGAGGTGCTGCGGCAGCTGCGCCCCGCCATTGCCGAGTCCGCGCCCGCGGCAGCGCCGACCACGTAGGCGCCGGACGGCGCCCGGGCGGTAACGTTGATCACTTGACCGACGTGACGGCGGCCGTCACGATAGGTGGCTAGTCGAGCCGGTCAGCGGCGCGCCGCCGCCGGGCTCGCCAAGCGTCGTTAGCAGGAATAGGAGCCGCGCGCCGTGGCTGCCATCGCAACCAACGTTCGTCGTATACCCGGCCCGATTCAGGCCCTTATCGCGTCCCTCATTTTCGTTGCCCTGAGCCTTTTGATTCTTCGTGTCGCGCTCAACCCGACCGAAGAAGCGATGCGGGCCAGCGCCGAGGCGGCGCGACCTCAGCGCGAGGCGGTTCAGGTTCGCACCCGGGCGCCGACGGATACTTCGACGACCACGGAGACGACGTCGGCGGGGACTGCGGAAAGCGATCTGCCGGGCGTTGGCGACACCCTGGTATCGACGGACGAGCTGTCGGTCACGCTGCTCGGGGTTGAAGATCTGTCGGAGTTGCCGCAGCTCGTGGGCGACCCGGTCGATCCCCGTAAGAGCTACTTCCGGATCGTCACGATCGAATTCGAGAACCAGGGCTCCGACCCAACCACCGTGCAGAACACCAACATCTGGCTGGTGAAGGATGACGGCTCCCGCGTCGTCGTTGATGCGAACTCGCTTGACGCACTCATCAGCGCACCCCCGCTCGCCTTCGAGAGCCGGCCGCTGTTCCTGGCGGAATCGGTGCCGGTTGACAAGTCGATCGTGGTGTCGGTGACGTTCGATGTCAGGGAAGACGAAACGATCACCAAGCTCGACGTCGAGGGCCTTGAATTCGCGATGCCCGCAGTCAATCTCGATGCTGGCGCGGAGGCGGTGGCGGAGGCCGAGTCCACGGCTGCAGCGACGGCCGAAGCCACGCCGGAGGCCGATACTCGCGACACCCGCGCTGGAAGCTCATTGGACACGACCGAGAACCGGGGCCGGGCGCGCATTGAAGCCGTCGAGCAAGTCGCCGAGTCTCGCACCGGTCTGCCGACGGTTGGCGATGCGCTGCTTGGAGATGACGGGCTCGAAGTCGTCCTGGTTTCGGTACAGCGGTTCGAGCAGCTGACGCAGGTGCACGGCACACCGTTTAGGCCCAAGAACGGCCTGTTCCAGCTCGTCACGATCACCTTCAACAACACCAACGAGAGCGGAAACATCGTCGTCTCCAAGGCGAACATCTACTTGCTCGAACCGGACGGCAACGAAATCGCCGTGGACTCGCCCGGCGTCAATGCGCTGATCGGCATGGCCACGACGGCAACGGAAGGTCGACCGCTGTTCCTGGTCGAGAGCGTGCCGAATGGAAAATCAGCGACGGTGGCCGTGGTGTTCGATGTCGATCCGGGCCTGGTTGACCTGCTGATCGATATCGAAGGCTTCCAATTCGAGATTCCGAACCCCTAGGCGTCGCCGCGTAGTCAACGGCATATCCAGGGAATGGCCAAGCCGTCGGGCGGGCCCGGATTTCCGCGCACCATCCGCACGCGGCGTCTCGCGCTCCGTCCGTTCAGGCTGTCGGATGTGGACGCCGTTCTGGGATATGAGTCGGACGGGGCCTACGCCGAGTTTCTAGGCCTTCCGCCGACATACCGCCGATCGGACGCCGAGCGCAGCGTCGCATCTCGGCTCCTGTGCGACTGGACGCGCTCGGCGATGTGGGCCGTGGACCTATGTGACGACGCCATCGGGCACGTCGGCATGACGCTGTACGCCGGTCACGGGCGCATCGATCTCTACTACGGCCTCGCGCCGGCGCATTGGGGCAAGGGCCTTATGACGGAGGCCGTCCGTGCCGTCATCGACGCCGCCTTCACGTCGCACCCGGACGTGAACCGCATTCAGGCCGACGCCAACCCCGAAAACCCGGCGTCGCTGCGGGTGATGGAAAAGGCTGGGATGACCCCCGAGGGCGTGCTTCGCCAGTATGTGGTCATACGCGACACGGCGACCGATCAGGTCATGTGCAGCATCCTGCGCCGCGAGTGGGAGATCGCTCGCAAGACATAGCCCATCTCGATGCTCGCGTCAGACCGATCAGGCTCGAGCGTGCGTGCGATGCCTATGGCTGCGAGACCCGACCGCCGATCTGCTCCAGCACGCGCAGGGTGTCGGCCACCGCCCAGGTCTCCACAATGCGTCCGTCCACGACGCGCCGGATGGCGATCACCTCCCCGCTCACCGTCTTCCCCGTGGCCTGCATGCCCAGGTAAGTCCCGAGATGCGTGCCGCGCCACGTGGCGTGCGTGATCACGAACTCGCCGTCCTCGAGCTGTCGCTCGATGGTCCAGCGCAGGTCTGGGAACGCCTCCAAGCGGTCGAGATGCACGTCCTTGATCGCAGCGGGCGTCACGCTCTCGCCCGCGCGGTGCACGAGACCCGACGGATCGTGCAACTCGTCGAACACGTTCCAGTTCCGACCGTTGAACGCCTCATCGGCCAGACGTTGCACGACGGCCGCGTTGCGGCCGGTCACCGGCTACTCGTCCTCAGGCATGAAGCCGGCGTTGATGAAGCCGCCGTCGATCGTGATGGCCGTGCCGCTGATGTAGGTCGATCCGTCGCCGCACAGGAATACGGCAAGGTCCGCAATCTCCTCCGGCACGGCTTCGCGCTTCTTGGGGAAACGTCGAATGCGCTGGTCGCGCAACTCCGGTCGGCGACGGTAGATCTCCTGCACCATCGGCGTTTGGGTGACGCCGGGACAGATCGCGTTCACGTTGATGTCGTAGGGCGCCCACTCGATGGACAGCATCTGGGCCAGCGCAATCAACCCGGCCTTGGCGGGACTGTACGCGCCGCGATCCGGCACGGGCACCATGGCGCCCACCGACGAGATCAGCACCACGCGTCCGCCCTCGCCCTGCCGAACAAGCTGGCGTCCGATGGCCTGACAGAGCAGAAAGCCGCCGGTGAGATGCGTGTCGAGGACCGAGCGCCAGTCCGCCTCGGGCAGCTCGAGCAGCGGGGCAATGGCGGTGTTGCCGGCGCCGTGGATCAGGAAATCGCAGCGGCCAAAGTGGTCGACGGCCTCATTGACGGACTGCTGCACCGAGGCGCTGGAGGCGGAGTCGAGCGCCACGGGCAGGGCCCGCCCGCCACTCTCGACAATCTCGTCCGCGAGCGCCTCGCTCCGGGCGCGGTCAATGTCGGCAATCGCGACCGCCGCGCCGTCTCGCACGAAACGCCGGCAGATCGCGGCTCCCAGACCGCCCGCACCGCCGCTCACGAATGCCACCTTGCCCGTCATCGCGTTGCCCTTTCCCAGGTTGGCCGCGCCAGTCGCCTCGTGGCGCGGCCGGTCGGCCGGAGCTTCGAGGATCACGTTCGCGCCGCAGCCTATCGCTAAGCGGCGCGCTTGGGCGAAACCCCGGTTACGCGTCGCCCGATTGCGACCGCTGCATGAAGTCCGCGATGAGCCGCGCAACCTCACGCGGGCATTCCAGCGGCAGCGAGTGCGAAGCCCCCGCGAGCCAGCGCAACTCGATGTTGTCACGCCTCGGAAGGTGCAGTTGTTCATGCGTCGCCGGCTCGCGCCCGCGGTCGCCGTAGAGCTTGAGGATCGGAAGTTCGGTCTGCTCCAGGACGTCGGAGCCGTCCCAAGTCTTCCAGATGGCGGCAAAGTCGCGCTTCTGCTGGTCGGTCCAGCGGTGCAGGACTTCCTGGCGCAGTTGCTCGCGTTGCACCACCTGTTCGGCGGACAGCGTGCTCATGGTGTCGTCCCGGAACGCGTCGCGCTGGGCGTGATGGTTGGTCCAACCCTCGATTGAGATCACGCCTTCCACGATCCGCGGTCGCACCCGCGCGATCTCCAGCGCGATCATGCCGCCGATGCTGTGGCCGCCGATGAAGCACGTGCGCAGCTCAAGGTGCTCGATCACGTGCAGCACGTCCCGGGCGAACAGCTCGATGGATCCATTCTCGGGCGGCGGCCAGCTGCGGCCGTGGCCGCGAAGCTCAATGACGACCACAGGCGTATCCGCGCCAAGGTTGTCAACGATGTCCCTCAGCGCTCCGGCCGCATTGAAGCTTCCCGGAATCAGGACCAGCGGCGGCCCGCGTCCGTCGCGGGCGTAGTAAGCGATGGTGGCGCCCGGCGCCTGAATCGTGTGCTGGGCAAATGCCGGCCCCAGTGCCACGTCAGGGTCGCAATGATCCGCGTCAGGCCTCACGGTCTCGGCTCCAGCGGCGGATTGCGGACGTCGTCGAGATCGGCAAGCCGCACCCGCAGCACCTCCACCGTCTGCTTGCCGCCCGCGAAGGCGATGAATAGATGTCCGCCGCGCTCGATCACGTGCGGATAGTCCACCCAGCGTCCGCCCGCCAAGTAGGCCATGGTGTGAAAGACCAGGCCGTCGTCACTGATTGAAATCGCCAGCGGGTCGCGCGTGCTGGGGTTGGGGTTCGACACCAGCACGTAGCGTCCGTCGACCAGCCTCAGGCCGCTGAACTTGGACGTGGCGTCCGGAAAGTTCGTTCGAACCGGGCGGCTCCACGTGCGCCCGCCGTCCGCCGAGATCGCGCGATAGAGGAATCCGCTGCGGCGACCGTCCCGAAACAGCGCCGCCAGCCGCCCGTCGGGCAGCGCCCACCAATGCGGCTCCTCCGCCGAGAGCTCG
>DAOUKN010000213.1:0-10006 GCA_034421255.1 Chloroflexota bacterium
GCGCGGCGGGTTTGGAGGCGCACCACGCAGGCGTCGGCGCGGTGGATCGGCGGCGCCGGCTTGGGCGGCGGGGGATTCGTCGGGAGGTCGTCAAGCTCCGCGGCCTCGTGTGCGCGCGCGAGCCAGGCGAGGTCGGCGGTATGCGCGACGCGGGAAATGGCCGTCGCGCCGGTTGGGCAGGCGTCGACCAGCCCGTCGGGGCCCACGGCCTGGGCCGAGCGCGCCGCGACGATTCCCGCCAGCCGCAGCGCCGCCGGACGCCCGTCCGTCGCGAGGGCGTAGGCGTCGTAGGGCGCCGAGCCGGCCTCGGCATCCGCGTCCCAGCACCAGCGCCGGCCGTCGAGGGCCAGCGGCTTCACGCCGTCGGGCCGCAGGATGTCAATCAGAAAGTCCACGCCCCGTTGCAGCGCATCGGCGTGGGACCCCCGGTCGCCGATCTGTGCCAGGGCGCGGCGAGCGAAGGCCAGGATCCGGCCGTGGTCGGTGACCGCGAAGTCGCTGACGCCGGGAAAAGACCCGTCGGGCCGCATCTCGCCAAGTGCGGACGCCACCGTCTCTCGCACGGCGTCGATCCAGCCGTGCTCGTCAAGCGCCACGGCCGCACTCGCCAGGCCCAGCGCACCGCAGAGTCGCTCGGTGATGACCGGCACGCCGGGCACGTTCGGCGCCAGGTACGTCTCGGCGCACAGACGGACGGCCTCCTCGATGCGGGCGCGATCGATATCGGGCAGCCGGTCGCCGGCCACGTCGAGCAGCGTCGCCAGCGCGTCCACGCACTCGCCGCACTCGACGAGTTGCGTGGAGATGTGGTCGGGCCGGTTGGAAACGAACACCCAGGCCCCAACCGCCGCGTCATCCTGACCGAGCCGACCGGTGATGGCGCGAGCCACGCGCACCGCGCGGTCGAGGTACCGGTCTTCGGCGTCCTGAGAGTCCAGGGCGCAATGCAACACGATGGCGCGCGCAGTCGTGCCAGTGCGATCCACGCCGTGCTCGGGGCAGCGGGCGTAGCCGTCGCGGCCCAGGAGCCCATCGAAGGCGTCCGAGGCCCGCTCCAACGCCCAGCGGGCGCGAGCCGTGAGGCGCGCCGGCTCGCTAGACACCCTCGCCCTCCGTCGCGGCGGGCGTGGTGCGCGGGAACGGCGGCTCACGGCCCTCGCGCAGCGCCGCGAAGACCTCAACCAGCCGACCGACAAGGCTGCTCGCGGCGTGATTCTCCAGGACCGACCGTCGGAGCTGCTCGATCGTGGCCGTGCGCAACCCGGGATGAAGCGCCAGCGCCCGCCGCAGCCCGTCTGCCAGCGCCGCTGCCGACGACTCGAGAAGAAAGTCGCGGGCGAACGCGTCGAGCACCGAGCGATAGGCGACGTTGTTGGTGATGAGCAGCGTGCCCGCCGCCAGGGCTTCCAATCCGGTCTTATCGAGGGAAGTTCCGCTGCGCCAGGCGACGAACGCATCGAGGCCGGCGTAAAACTCCGGCATGGCCGTGCCGGGCAGCGCGCCGAGAAAGGTGACGTGCTCCGTGAGCTCCGCCTGACACACGCGCTCGTGGATTTCGGCAAGGTAGGCGTGATCCGAGGGATAGAACGGCTCGCCGGCGACGCGCAGCTCGACGGGCACGCCCTCGTCGCGGAGCTGTGCGACGGCCTCGATCACCGTGGTCAGTCCCTTGAGCGGGGTAAGCCGCCCGGCGACGCCGATGACGGGCCGCGCCGCCGGCTCCGGCCGGATAGGCACGGTCGCGAGCCGCGCCGTGTCGATGCCCTGGCCCACGATGAAGGCGCCCGGCGATGGCAGCGGGTAGCTCTCCGGAGCCGAGGTGATGGTCGCGCTGGACAATCTGACGCCGGCGCGCAGCGTTCGCGTGAGGCCGTGGCTGGCGTACCAGAGCACGAGCGGAGTCCGCCGCGCGATGCACCAGGGGGCGGCGGCGACGGCATAGGCCGGGACCATGTGCGCCAGCACGCCGTCCACGCGACCGCCGCCAATCAGCTGAAGGCACCCGGCCAGCAGCAGCGGCCAGCGGGACGCCCGCCCGCGCCCGCGCTCCTTGCCCAGCCCATGCACGGTGACGTTGGGCGGCAAGTCCAACGCGCCCGTGGAGGCGGCAATGACGTGCACCTGGTCCACCAGCCCGGCGAGCTCGCGCGCCCAGAGATGAGCGAATCCAAGAATGGAGCTGTCGGTCGAAAGCTCCTGCGTAATCATCAGCAGCCGCAGGCCGCGTCCGGTCTCGCTCACGACAGCGACTCCGCCGCCAGGTCGCGATAGGCCCGCGCGTAGGCGCTGAGGATCCGCTCGCGGGTAAAGGGCTCGGTTGTCCGTCGCGCCGCCGCACCGGCGCCGGCCAGGGCTTCGCGTGCGCCGCGCGCCCGCGCGACCAGATCGGCGCCGGCTTTCGCGTCCCACGGCAAGAGCCAGCCGTTCGCGCCGTGGTCGATGATCTCGGGCATCAGGCCCACGGGCGTGCTGAACACCGGCGTGCCGCAGGCCATGGCCTCCAGGCACACGCGGGGTCCGCCCTCGCTGCGCGACGTGCATGCCAGGGCTTCCATCTGCCGATAGAGCGCCGCCAGGTCGTCCGGCCCGTCAACCCAGGCAATGCGGTCGACTCGATCCTCGATCCCCGCCGCGGCGAGGCGGCGCTGCAGGGCGTTGGCTTCGGGACCGTCGCCCACGACCAGGAATCGCGATTCAGGGGCCTCAGCCGCCGCGGTCGCGAAGATTTCGACCAGATAGTCCAGGCCCTTGTTGGCGACCAGGCGCCCAACGAAGCCCAGCGCGTACGGCCGTGAATCGTCGCCCGGACGAAACACCTCTCGATCAACGTGCGCCGATGGCAGCACCAGGATTTTCTCCGGCGGCACGCCCCACCGTCGCAGCAACTCGGGCACTTGTTGGCGATTGACCACGCGGATGGCGCGGGCCCGCGCGGCCGCGAATCCAACGTAGGCCCGATATCCAAGCTTGGCCGCCAATTCCCACCACTGCGCGCGCCGCGGGTGTGCCGGGACGTGGTGGATTTCGCTGACGTACGGCACGCCGATCCGCCGGCTGAGACGCGCGGCGGCGATGCCGTTCGAAAAGATGCCGTAGTCGTGGCTCACGATGAGGTGGTAGCGCCGCTCGGCGGCCAGGGCGCGCGCCCGGCGGATCAGCCAGCGCGCGTGCCAGATCCGCCCGCCCGCCGACGGATGGACGTGCACGACGCGATGGACCGTGCGCGATTGGGCATGGCGAACGTTCGGCGTCAGCACGTCGATTCGGTCGAACTCCCGCGACAGTCCTTCGAGCGTGTAGTAGAACGGTCCTCGCCGCCCCGCCGCTACGTCACGATCGCCGCTGAGCATCAGCAGGCTGGGTTTCATGCGACGGCGCGGGCGGCTCCCGGCCGGCGGTCGATGGCGTCGTGCAGCACCTCGAGTGTTTCGTCCACCAGCCGGTCCCAGCGAAAGTGCTCCAGCCCGGTCCGCGCGGCGCGGGCCAACCGCGCGCCGTGGGCCGGGTCGGCGAGCAGGTCGTTCACGGCATGCACGAAGGCGTCCTCATCGCCGAACGGCACCAGCACCGCGGAGTGCTCGTGGCGCAGGATTTCGCGGTTGCCCCCAACGTCGGTGGTCACGATCGGCGTTCCCACGTGGCGGGCCTCCACCAGTGTGTGCGAGAGGCCCTCGTACTGCGTGTTGAGGACGCAAATCTGGGACGCCCGCAGGTAAGTCGCCACCCGGTCGTGGGGCACGTCGCCGGTGAAGACCACCCGGTCGGTGACGCCAACCTCCCGCGACAGCTGCTCCAGCCGGGACTGCTCCGGACCGCCGCCGACGATGAGCAGGGCGGCGCCGTGGTCGAACCGCGGCACCATGCGAATCAGCGCGTCGACGTGCTTCCAGGCGTAGAGCCGCGAAACGTTGCACACCACCGGGGTGCGCAGGCCGAGGCCCTGGCGCACGGCCTCGGGCTCCTCGTTGGGACGCGGCGTGCTGGTGAGCGCGTTTTGAATGACCTGGGTCTTGCGCGCATCGACGCCCCAACCCGCGACCAGGGAACCCACGTAGGCGCTGGGCACGACGACGACGCTGGCGAGGTGGCAGTAGAACCGCTGGATGGCTCGGAACACGCGAGTCTTCAGGCCGTGCGCGCCGGTCTGGAACGGCTCGATGCCCAGCGTCGTCAGGCCCCGGCGTATCGCCGACTCCCATGCCCAGTCGCCCACCACCTTGAGCACTCGCGGACGGCCGGCCAGCAGCGCCCCGAGGCTGGCGGGGAGCTCGATGCCGTTGATGTACACCACGTCGGACTGCAACGCCGCGCGCCAGGTGTGCCACAAGACGCGGAGGTAGCGAATCGGCACCGGCATGCTCCACGACACCCGCACCAGGGGATAGGGAACCTTGACCGCGCCCTCGGGATCGTCGGTGCCGGCAACCACGCGCACCGCGTGGCCGCGCTGATGCAGCGACTCGGCCAGGTGATAGACGTGCGTCGCGGGGCCGCCGACGGCGGGCGGAAAAATGTTGGACACCAGCGTTAGGCGCATGCTCGCGACGCTAGCACCGACCGTTCGGCGTCACAACCGGGCGAGCCCAAAGTCTCCCGCCCTCGCGAAACGCTATCCGGCGTGGCCGTTCGCGCGACCGTTCTGCAACACCGGCAGCGGCTCGGTGGTGGCAACCGACCGGGCGCCGGCAAACGCCCGCCAGAGCGGGGTGTCTTCCTGCCACTTGGCGTCGCAGCCGGCGCACAGCGCGTAGTCGGCCAGCTGGCCCTGCGTGTGCGCCTCTCGAATGGCCCGATAGGCGTCGCTGTTCCAGACCTCCTGGATCGACTGCGTGGTGAGGTCGCCCATGATCTGCTCTTCGGCGAAGTCGGCGCAGCACGACGGCACGCGCCCGTCCCAATAGACCGCCATGGACTTCCACAGCCAGTTGCAGGGGTAGTAGACGGGACCGTGGGGGCGCGCCGTGTAGAAGTCGGAGTCGGTCAGCGTGCCCGCCCATCCGTGAGCCCAAAAGGTGTCCCACTCGTCAACCGGCAAGCCGGCGAAACGATCGGTGAAATGGGCCGGGATCACCGGTTGCGCGCCGACGCCCAGCGACTTCTCCCAGAGCTGGATCACCTGCATGACGACGTAGGGCTTCGGGCCGGCAAGTTTCTTGCGGGCTTCGAGAAACCGCAAGACGCGCTCCAGCACGCGATCGAACGTGGCGCCCTTGCGCATCTGCTCGTAGATCTCGGGTTCGCCGGAATCGAAGCTGATGGTCACCTTTGAGGGTCGGGACTCCAGCAGATTGGCGATCGCGTCGTCGCGCCACAGCGTGGCGTTGGTGTTGATGTGGGCCGCGATCCCGGCACGCTCGCAGATCTCGATCATCTCGTAGATGCCCTTGTGCATCAGGGATTCGCCGCGGAAGAACAGATTGATCTCGCGGGTGAAGTGCTGGGCCTCGTCGATGATCTTGTTGAACAGGTCCATCTCCATGAACCCGTTGGTCGCGTTGGCGCCGACGCTCTGCGGACACATGGGACAGCGCAGATTGCAGAAGCTGGTGGGCTCCACGTGCATCTTCAGCGGGCCATACGGCAACTCGCTGGTGCCGCGCATCCAGTGGTAAGCGAAGCGCGCCAGGCCCGGATGCGCCACCGCCTTGTGACGGCGAAACTTGAGGACGAGGTCCTTGGCCTGCGTGACTGAGTTCACGGGCTCGCGGGGGTTGGGTTCGACGGCGGAATCGCCTCGTCCCAGAGCATGTTGGGGATGCCGTCCTCGACCTTGTAGGCGTAGCCGCACACGGCGCACACGAGCGTCTTGCCGACAATGCGCAACACCCCGTCATCGCGCGGGTGCGCGTCGTTCACGCAGCGCAAAATGGCGAGGAAGTCCGCGGGGATCAGATCGGCGCTTGAGGAGTCGGACATCACGTAGCCTCGATTCGACGCTAGAGCATGAAGTGGAGCGTGTCAAAGGCGAGTAGCACGGCTCCGTAGACGCCAACGATGGCGAGCCGCCAGCGTACGGCATGGGGCCCGTTCGGCCAGAGTTGGTGGGTCGCCGCGGCGAGCGCGCCGACGGAGATCACTTGCAGCGTCACGAGCACCAACGCGGCCAGTGCCAGGACCACCGGATAGGCCAGGTAGTACTCGATCAGCGTGGTTGACCAGAAGTCGAGCCCCAACCCATTCTCGGGATGCGGCGGACGCACGCCGATCCCGAAGCGGGACCACGGCGAGCGCGCCAGGGCGTCCTCGAGCAGATCGGTCCGATCCGGCGCCAGGAGGTTCGTGGCGTCGGCGCGCAGCAGCCAGGCATGCGCGAGGAGCGGGGAGAACTGGTGGGCATAGAGCACGGCCACGAAATCGCCCTCCGGCTGCTTGGCCGACCAGGGCTGATACGCCGCTCCGCCGTACACCGCGCCATGCTCCGGAAGTTTCCCAACCACCTGTTGCTGATAGAGGTCGAGGTAGGAGCCGAAGTCCTTGCTCACGCCCATCACCTGCACGCCCACGCTGGCTAGGAGCAGGACGGCGAAGGCCGCGCGCGGCAGCGCGCGGCGACCCTTGCGGGCCAGCCACTCGATCAGCGGCGCGGCCATGATGACGAGGAAGGGCACGATGGGCACGAGATAGCGCGGCCCCCAGGCGTTGCCCCCGTACCAGACTTCCTTCTTGCTGTAGAGCAGCACATAGCCGATGGGGATGGCGACGAATATGAATGCGCGCCATCCGTGGCGCCGGATGAACCAGGGGATCGCGGGGATCGCCGCGAGGAGCACCGGGTTGTACCAGAGCAGGCCCTTGCCCCAACTTGATATCAGCCCATGCACCCCGAGCTCGATCGGAAGGCCCAGCCACCCGCGGCTGATGCCGCCCCACAGCTCGTGGACGTACAGCAGCCGCACGTCAAACAGGAACGCGGCCGCCACCAGGCCCACGGGCACCACGGCGATGATGGGCGCGGCGAACGCGAGCGCCGGCATGAAGCCCTCGCGCCCCGCCTGACGCCAGGTGCGTCCGCGCTTGCGGTTCAGGAATATCGCCGCCACGAGCAGCGGCATGACGATCACGCTGACGTACTTGGTCACCGCCGCGGCGAGCGCAATCGTCCCCGCGAGCACCAGATATCGCCGCAGGTGCGTCTGGTTGTAGATCAAGAGCAGCCAGACGCACAGGAGCACGAGCAACGTCACCAACGGTTCCGCGAAGTCGACGACCGCGTAGGGCCAGGCCATGGTGGCGAGGGCATAGACGAGGCCGATGGCCAGGGCAATGTCCGCGCCGTAGTCCAGGCGCCGCACGATGCGAAACACGACAACCGCGCCGAACGCGGTGATCAGCGCATTGACCAGCGGCACCCAAATGCGCCGGAAGAAGTCGACCGTCTGCCGCTCGGACCACAGCCGGCCGATGCCCGGCCCGTCAACCCAGGTGCCGTCAACCAGCCGTGCGGCCACCCCGTCCACATAGAGGTTGCCGTCCGGCTGGAGGTATTCCAGTCGGGCCGACGCCAGGTCCATGGGCTCCGCAAGGTGCCAGGTCGCGAGGTAGTAGTACGCCCGCGCGTTGCCGATCTGGCGTCCGGCGGGCGAGGGGCGCTCATGCTGAATCCGGGCGCGGACGTCGCCGCGGTCGTAGGCCCACTCCGCGGTCTCGATGCCCGCGCGAATCGGCCGCGCGATCTCGGTCCCGTCGGTCGCCGTGAGGATGAGACTGGCCACTTCGAGGCCCTGGGCAAATTCGGCGCTCAGGCCGGCGTGGGTGAGCAACGCCAGCCGGTCATAGCGTCCGGGTTTCAGACCAAGTTCCAGGACGTCGGTGCCCTTGGGCTGCGGCATTCCACCGAGCGGTGCGTAGTTGACCAGCAGCATCTCGTGCTCGCCGCCATGGATGGGCAGTCGATCGCGCTGCGGCGCGATGTGCGCGAACGGCTCGGCAGCGGCGACCACCGGCATCAGGGCAAGCGGCAAGCCCACGCCCCAGCGTGAGAAATTGCCGCTGTGCTCCCGCAGATACTTCTGATCGGGGTCGACCACCACGCTCTTAGCCATCTCGAAGGCGAACGTCCCGTCGGCGCTGTAGCCGACGCCGTTGCGGCTCACGCCGGCGGTGAGCAGATAGACGGTGGCGGCGAGCACAAACAGCACCAGCGCCGGACGCTGCACGATCCAATCCGGCATGTGCAGCCGCATCAGGCGCGCGCCGAATCGAGACGCCGCGCGCATCGCGTGCTATGCGGGAGGCGCAGCGGGCAATCCAAGCTCATCGACCAGCGCGTTGAGGCGCTGAGCGAAGGCGGCGACATTGAATCGCTGGCTCGCGGCCTGCGCGGCCTCGGACATGCGGCGGCGCAGTTCCGCGTCGTGCACGAGCCGCCACGTGTGGTCACGCAGCTCGCGGGTCGTCGACCAGCGAAATCCGTCCACGCCGTGGCTGATGATTTCAGGCAGGCCCCCCCGGTCAAGCACCACCGGAACCGCGCCGCTCGCCATGGCCTCCACCACCGTGATGCCGAAGTGCTCGAATCTCACCGGATTGCGCGACTCGCGCTCCCCATGGCCGGCGGCGTGCCAATAGATCTGCGCTTCACCGTACAACCGTTGCAGGTCGGCGAACGGCGCGTCGACGTGGAACTCGATGGGATGCCCCGCGGCGCGTCGTTTCAGGTCGCGGGTGTAGTCGAGGTCGATGTCGCGCTCGCTCTGCTGCCCGGCCAGGTGCAACGTCCAGCCGTCAAGTCCCTCCCGCCGCATGTGGATGAACTGGTCGATCATCACCCGGTGCTTCTTCTCGTGCGTGCCGCGAAAGAACCGGCCCACCCCCAGAATAGATTGACGACGGCGCCTGGGCGCGGCCCATGCGGTGTCAACCGGCGGGAAGAGCAAGGGACCGTCGCGGTCCCAGTAGTGGCGCATCCAGCGCCGGCTGAACTCGGAAATGGGCGCGATGAGATCGTAGGAGTCCAGGAAGTCGAGCGACCCATAGGTCGGCAGGCCCTCCAGCCGGATGCCGGCTTCAGGCAAGAGGCGGCGGAACAGCAGCTCGTAAAGCAGCCGGCGCGGGCTGCGCACGCGCACGTCGGTGACCGCCAGGCCCACCTCGCGGTTGTCCGCCTCGCCCAGGGTGTCGGCGGGGTTGAACACCGGCGATTCGAGCGTGAGCTCGAGCGGGTCGTTCGCCCCGCGCGGGCGATGAATGCGCAGCGGCCAGCGCTCGAACTCGCCCGGGCGCGGCTCGAACGTGCGCTCGGCGAGCAAGTCGCCGTCGACGAGGCACCGGACCGGAAGCGGCTCGTCGCTGCGGAAGTTGCCGGCGATGACCTCGACGTTCGCCGACGTGCCTCCCGGCGGCCAGGGGATGCGCACAACCGCGCGATCCGTGGTGTACCGGAACCAGCCCCGGCCCAGCGGATGCACGTCGTAGAAGCCGTCCAGCCACTCCGGCAGCAGCAGCTGCCGAATCAGAATCTCCCCGACCCTGCGCCGCAGGCGCGCGGTCCATCCGCGTTCGATGGGCGACGGAAAGAGCACCAGCATCAGGCTGCGGCGCGCCGCGGACGGCTGCGAGGTCATGAACGAGGAATTCACGAAGAGATCGAACTGCGAGGTGTACTCGGAAAAGCGGTTCGGCGGCAGGGCGGGTATGACTTCGATCCGGACGTTCGACAGATCGAGGTTGAGGGCGGATTCCAGGTCTTCGCGCGCAATGCCGCGATGCGTGACTAGGCGCGTGTCGTCGAAACGTCGGGCCAATACGGCGGCTGCCATGGCGGCGTGGCGCTCGCCGCCGCCGCGCTGATGCAGCCAGCGGTTGTAGACGGCGGCCTTCACTCGGGCTCGTAGAAGGGGTGCAACTCGCGCGCGTCCAGCGGCCCCAAGCGCGCTTCGACGCGGCGCAGCTGCAGCGTGCCCGGCATGGCCCGCAGCGCCGCGCTCAGCGCCGAGGCCCGGGATCGTCCCCGTGCCAGCGCCTCCGCGTTGCCCGCGGCCAAACCGTGTCGGATCTCGCGCCCGCC
>DAOUKN010000214.1:0-3586 GCA_034421255.1 Chloroflexota bacterium
CGATTGGCGCCGAGGTCGGCGATACGAAGGTCGAGGTCAAGAACATGAACTCGTTCCGGGCGCTGGGTCAGGCGCTGGATTACGAGGTCGAACGACAGACAGCCCTCCTGGAGCGCGGCGATCGGCTGGAGCAGGAAACGCGCGGTTGGGACGAGCGCGCGGCACGCACCGTGTCCCAGCGCACGAAGGAATATGCCCACGACTACCGATACTTCCCGGAACCCGATCTGCCGCCGCTCGAAATCACGCGCGAGCGCGTGCAGCGCCTGGCGGAGCAAATGCCCGAGTTGCCCGATGCCTTTCGGCAACGGCTGGCGGGGGAGCTTGGCGTCGCTTCGGCGGACGCCGACGAGCTGATCGAGGACCGAGACCTGGCCGCCTACACCATCGACGTCATCGAGCGCCATGCCGGACCGGCGGCGGAGGTCGTGACGTGGGTGCTCCAGGACGTGCGGCGGTTGCTCAATGCGCGGGAGCTGGAATCCGACGACATGCCGATTTCCGCGGCATCGATGGCGCAGCTGTTGGCGCTGAGAGCCAAGGGCGAACTCAGCAGCACGATGGCCGGCACGGTGCTCGAGGAGATGTTCGCCTCCGGAAAATCATTGGACGAGGTCGTGGCCGCCCGCGGCCGGCAAATCAGCGATACCGATGCGTTGGCGGATATCGCCCGCGAGGTCATGGCCGCCAACCCGCAGGCGGTCGCGGATTACCATGCAGGGAAGGATCGCGCGGTTCAATTCCTGATGGGCCAGGTCATGCGGCGCACGCGAGGCCAGGCCAATCCGGGAAAGGTGACGGAGTTGCTGCGCGTAGAATTGGACCGTGACCGCGGCGAGTGAGGCGGGGATGAGCGCCATGAGCGCGACGGGCTCGACCGCTCCCGAACCCAGCGCCTACGAAACGGCGCTGCGTCAGTATGACGAGGCGGCGGAGCTTGTCGGTCTGGATGCCGACGTGCGCGAGATCCTGCGCCGCCCAAAGCGTGAGCTGGTCGTCAACTTCCCCGTGGAGATGGACGACGGTGGGATCCGCATGTTTCGGGGCTATCGCGTTCACCACAACATCACGCGCGGTCCCGCCAAGGGCGGCATTCGCTTTCACCCCCAGGCCGACCTGGACGAGGTGCGCGCTCTGGCCATGTGGATGACGTGGAAGTGCGCCGTAATGAATCTGCCCTACGGGGGCGCCAAGGGCGGCGTCGAGGTCGACCCGCACCGGCTGAGCCTGGCGGAGCTCGAGAACCTCACGCGACGCTATGCCAGCGAGATCGCCGTCCTCATCGGGCCGGAGTTCGACATCCCCGCGCCGGACATGGGCACCAATGCCCAGGTCATGGCGTGGATCATGGACACCATTTCCATGCACGCCGGACACTCGATTCCCGCGGTTGTCACGGGCAAGCCGGTGGCCGTTGGGGGGTCCGAAGGACGGGCATCGGCCACATCCCGCGGCATGCTCGAAGTCACCCTGGCGATGCTGAAGCGTGAAGGGCGCGATCCGCGAGGCCTGCGGGTGGCCGTGCAGGGCGCGGGGAATGTTGGGATGGGTGCGGTGCGCCTCTTCCATCAGGCCGGATTCACCATAGTCGCCGTGAGCGATAGCGAGGGCGGAGCGATACGTGAAACGGGGCTCGATGTTGCGGCCGTCGCGCGTCACGGCGCCGGCGGCGGACTGATGAAAGACCTGCCCGACGCCGACCGGATCAGCAATCGCGAGCTGCTCGAACTTCCCGTGGACATTCTGGCGCCGGCGGCCATCGAGGGTCAGCTCACCGCCGCCAACGCTTCACAGGTCAAGGCGTCGATGATTGTCGAAGGCGCCAACGGCCCGACGACGCCGGCGGCGGACCTGGAGTTTGCCGATCGCGGGATCACGGTGATTCCTGACATCCTGGCCAACGCCGGCGGCGTGACGGTGTCCTATTTCGAGTGGGTGCAGGACCTGCAGCAGTTTTTCTGGACCGAAGCCGAGATCAACGAACGACTGGGCCGCCAGATGCGCGACGCGCTGGCGAGCGTTGCCGCTACCGCCGAGGAGGCAGGAGTCACGTTGCGCCAGGCGGCCCACATGCTGGCCATATCCCGTGTGGCCGAAGCCACGCGGCTGCGGGGGGTCTACCCCTAGGAGCGCGGGCCCGGCTACCTGATCTAGTTGGTCGCGCCGTCGCGAACGGCCTGCCACGAAAACGGGCGGCCATCGTCAAAGCGAGCTCCAACGTCCGTGAACGCGTCGCGGCCTTCGTCAGCGGGGTTGTAGAGCTGCGTCGGCGAGTTGAGCAAGACGGCGGGTCTGTCGCCAATGACCATGAAGCCGTGGTGGACGAGCCGCGGGATCAGGACGCAGTGCTGCGCGTCGTCGCCGGAGATGTCGCCGAGCGGCAGCAAATCGAGCGTGCCTCCGGTTGGCGAATCGGGCCGGCCGTCCCACAGGGCAAGCACGATGGAGCCGGACGCGACGATGAAGCGGTCTTCCTGGTGCCGGTGCACATGCCATTCGTCCTCGTCGCGGGCCAGACCGGACGGGGTGACCGAGTAGTAGGTCTGCGCGAACGCCCGCGTGTCCCGGTCGTAGATGTCGGGCCAATCGGTTCGGAGGATCTCAACCAGCGTCCCCGACTCGTCACGATTGACGCGCAAGGGCCGAGCGACGGCGTCATGTACCCGAAGCCGAAACCGCACCCTACGCCTCGCTCGCCGTGCCTAGGCATTCAGTGTAGGCGAACGGCGACAGCAAAAGTTCACTTGACATAGGTGACGCGCCGGAGTGCTAGCATGCACAGGCGACGTTGGGACAGGTCAGGCACTGATGCCTCGCACGAGTCCGAGCCCTGCGACGCGGATGTCGTACCAACGCCGGCAGCGCGTTCGTGATACCTCCATGAGCATGGCGCGCACCATCGGCGCCAAGTTTCCCGATCTGCGCGTCACCATTGATGTGGAGACCGTGGACGGCGAGGACGCATTCGTCTGGATCGAGGTGCTTCCGGGGGTGCGTCCGGAGGGACTTCCCGCGTTTATTGATCGTCTGGCGCGCCAATGCGCCCGCCGAACCGGTTTCTGGATCGTGCCGCGGATCGTGAGCGCGAGCGTGGGGTCGCAGCCGGAATTGCGCCTGCGGCCGCGCGTCGGCTCGGCTCGACCGTCCGTCACCTAGCGGCTAGCGCTCCAGCTCGTCAATAGCGACACGCCGGCCGGTGGTGTGTGACTCGTAGGCGGCATGCACGATTTCAACCGCGCGTCGTCCGACATCGCCCGGCGATGAATTGGAGTCCGTGAGCCCCAGCGTCAGCTCCACCAGCTCGTGGGGTGGTCCGTCGCAGCGATAGGCCCCATCGTCGACGCCGACGGCAAGCTCTTGGCTGTCGCCGTCATGGCGAAACACGGCAAGCCGCGCCCGATCGATGTCGTACAGCAGCGCGCCCTCGCTGCCGATAATGCGCAGGTCGAGCTGGAAGCGCGCCCCCACGGGAACGCCAGCCGTACCCGACACCGATGCCAGGGCGCCGCCGCGAAAGTGCACCGTCAGGGCGTTGTGCAGGTCGATCCGAGCGCCGCCATCTCCCATGGCCGCGTAGACCGCTTCG
>DAOUKN010000215.1:0-5924 GCA_034421255.1 Chloroflexota bacterium
GTGCCATGGGCAATCACGAATCCGCCGACAACCCCCGCGCCCACCGCCGCGGTAACGCCGGCCGAAGCCTCGCCGACCCCGACGCCGACTTCCGCTGCCGCGCCACGACCACCGGCGTCGGCGGATCCAACGCCGACTGCCGCCGCGACGCAAACACCAGAGGTCTCCCCGACCGCGACCGCGGCGCCGGAAGACTCCGGGCCGAACCAGGCCGCGTTTGTGCAAGTGGGGACCGGCGAGAACCACGCGTGCGGCGTGCGCAGCGACGGCAGTGCGGTGTGTTGGGGCACCAACGACCAGGGGCAACTGGACCTCCCGAGCGGAGTCAGGTTTCGGGCGATTGCATCAGGCTGGCGCTTTTCCTGCGGCATCACGATCGAAGGGACGTTGGCGTGCTGGGGCCGGAACAGCTACCAGCAGGCCAATCCGCCCGACGGCCAGTTCACCGAGGTATCGGCGGGCTGGGACCATGCCTGTGGCATTGGCCCAAACGGCGCAACCTGCTGGGGGCGGGAGATCGACGACCGGGCGGCCGTCCCACCTGGGGTGGCGTTTTCCGCAATCGGGGTCGGCGCCGAACACGGCTGCGGCCTGAAGGTCAACGGGGACTTGACCTGCTGGGGCAAGAACGACAACGGGCGCGCCGATTCCCGCAAGGGACCGTTTCGCGCCCTTGCGGTCGGGGTCGCCCATACATGCGTCCTGCGCGAGAACGGCACTGCGCTCTGCCAGGGTGAGAGCGGCGATGGGGAGTGGAACCCGCCCGCGAGCGCATTTGACGGCATCAGCGCTGGGGACTACCGCACGTGCGGCACGCTGGCCACCGGACAGGTGGAGTGCTGGGACGCACGTGCCACCGGCGGACTCGCGGGAACGTTCGGTCCCCCGGGCGCATACACGGGCCTGAGCGTCGGGTGGCGCGGCGCCTGCGCTATCAATGAGGTAGGCCAAGTCGCGTGCTGGTCGTCGGCTCCAAATCCCTTCCCTGAACCCTATAACCGCCTGCTCGTCGCGAACGCGTTTCCTGACATCGAACTCTCCCAGCCCGTCGACCTCGTTGCCTGGCCAGACGGCGACTTGGCGGTGGTCAATAGATCGGGCTCAATTGCCGTGCTGTCGTCAGAGTTCGGATCACGTCCGATTCTGGACCTGACCGACGTTGTCTTTTCCCACTTGGGCGAGGCCGGCATGCTCAGTGCGGCACTCGACCCCGACTTCGAGCGGTCGCCCTTCCTCTACGTGTACTACTCGTTGCTGGACCGGGACGACGGCGACCGACGGTTCGCCCGACTCTCACGCTTTCCGATCGTGGATGGCGTCGCCGTGCGCCAGCAAGAGCTCGTCATCCTCGACATTCAGCGGGAGACGAAGGTGGACATTCATTGGGGCGGCGCCATCAGATTCGGACCCGACGGCACCTTGCATTTGGGAATTGGCGATGGTCGCTGTGTTGAGTGTCCGCAACGCATGGACTCGTTGCTTGGGAAGATCATTCGCATCGATGTCCGGGGAGCAACGGCCGAGGCGCCTTATCGGATTCCTGCGGACAACCCGCTGCTCGACGCGCCGAACGCACGACCGGAGATCTGGGCATACGGCCTCAGGAACCCCTGGCGCATGGCCTTTGATCCGCAGGAAGGCACGCTTTGGGTTGGGGACGTGGGATACGTGGGCGAAGAAGAAGTGTCGCTTGTCACCCCGGGCGCGAATCTCGGCTGGCCGTTCTTCGAAGGCTTTAACTGCCGCCCAACCGTCGAAGGTCGCGTTTATGATCCTAGGTTGGCCACTGTATTCAGGTGCGGCTATCACTCGGACATCACGATGCCAGTTGTGACCTACGATCACAGGGTTGGATGTGCAGTTGTCGGCGGTCCAATATATCGGGGAACCTCGATTCCCAGCCTCGATGGTGTCTACCTGTTCGGCGATTACTGCACGGGACAAGTCTGGGCTCTCGACAGGAACGCCGAGCCTGGCAGGGGCCCGATTCGGGTCGCGAACCTGGACCGACCGCTGAGCTCGTTTGGCATCGACGCCGATGGTGAAGTGCTGATGGTGACGTTTGGCGGCGCTCTTGTACGCCTGGTGCAGACCCAGTTGGGGTACGCGGATTCGGTGACACGCCAGGCACGCGTCACGACCCTCGGGGCGCCGCTCGACCCCCAAGACTTACCGAGCTTCGGAGACCGCGGGAGCTAGGCGGGCGTCGGTTGCTCGTAACGGTCCTCACCGAGCTCTCGTCGCGTGGGTGCGAGTGTCGTGGCACCCCCAGGATGTGGAGCGAGCGAAGAAGCCGAACCTGCTCCTGAGGCCACGCCCGTGCCGAGCGGCTGATTGAAGACGGCGGACCGTTGCAGGTGCGCTAGGCTGGAGATCTAGCACCTCGCCGGTGCTGCCAGCGATAGGCCCCGGCATGGACGATCACCGCATCCGTCGAAGCCGCGGGCGTGCACGGGACCTCGAGTCTTCCGGCAAGCGGCCTCCGCCGGTCGAGGTCCGCCAACTCAACAAGCGCTACCAGAACGGTCCGCAGGCCAACCAGGACATATCGCTCACCGTCGAGTGGGGCGAAGCATTGGGCGTCATGGGGCCGAATGGCGCCGGCAAGACCACGCTGGTGCGGCAGATTACGACGGAACTATTGCCCACGTCGGGTCAGGTGCGTGTCCTTGGCATCGATGCCGTCACCCAGCCCAACGAAGTCAAAGCGCGCATCGGGGTGGTGCCGCAAGAGGCTCGGCTCTTCGAGGGTCTTTCGGTACACCAGCACCTGCGCATCTTCGGCAAGCTGCGCGGCCTGTCGCGGCGGAATGCTCGGCAGCGCGCCGACGAGCTGATGGATCACCTCGACCTGGAACGCTACCGCGATACCGCGACCAGCCGGCTGTCGGGTGGCCTGCGCCGCCGGCTGCTGGTCGGCATTGCATTGCTGGCGGAGCCGGACGTGTTGATCCTTGACGAGCCCACGGTCGGCTTGGACGTCGAATCACGCCAGCGGCTCTGGGACGTCATTCGAAGCTACCGCCAACGAGACGCCGCAGTGCTGCTGACCACGCACTACATGGAGGAAGCGGAGACGCTCTGCGACCGCATCGGCATCATCCAGGAAGGCCGGCTGATCGCCATCGACACCGTCGCGAATCTGCGCGCGTCCATCGGCCACGAGTACAAGCTGGTCTACGAGACGGACGAGGGCCGTCAGACGGTCTATGGCAACGACCAGGCGGCGCTCGCTGCCCAGGTGCGGGCAGACGGCGTTGACGAGTATGCGGTCATGCGAACCACGTTGGAAGACGTCTACCTGGCATTGACGCGGGCAGCCCGCGAAAGGACCGACGGCGATGGCGCGGAGTGACGCGCTCAATACCTCAGGCCCACGCAAGCTCGTCGGCGACGCCTACGCGGTGCTGGAGCTCCATGCGCTGCCCATGATTCGCCAGTGGTATCTCATCGTGCTGGGCTCGGTGATATTTCCAATTCCGATGTTCTACGTATTTCAGGCCATCGCTCCCGACGATCCAGCCATCTGGCAGCGCTTGGTGGCCGGGACGCTGATCTTCGGTGTGGCCTTCAGCACCGCCATGCTCGTCGGGCAGCAGATCGTGGCGCAACGGTTCCTGGGCCATCTCAAGCTCATCATTACCATGCCCGTGTCCAAGGGCGCCTACGTCGCCGGCACCCTGGCGTTCACGTCGGTAGCCGGCGTTTTGTCCACGGCGTTCTTGCTGGGGTTCGCGTTTGTCGCCGGCGTTGATATCAATCCCACCTGGACGCTGGCCCCCGCCCTGTTGCTGACGGTGCTGGCGCTCGCGGGCATCGTGCTGTTCGTCATGAGCTTCGCGCCCTCGCTGCAGGTGGGCAACCTCATTGCCAGCCTGGTGGCCATCGTGCTGGTGATCGTCTCGCCGGTGTATTTCACGATGGAGGCGGCGCCGTTGCCCTTGCAGTGGTTCGGGTATGTCTCGCCGCTGCGCTACGCGGCAGACGCGATCGCCGCCTCGCTCGGCGGCCGGATCGATGTCGGGCTAGAGCTGGGAGTCCTGGCGGCCTACGCGCTGGTTTCCATGGGCCTGGGCCTTTGGCGGCTGCCCTGGCGTGAGACGTAGGAAGGCTCTAAGAAAGCTCTGAATAAATCCGTAAGCCGCGCTTCAATTCCCCCATCCTTACCTTCCTCCTCAAGGGAGAAGGGGCCGGAAGCGGGGCTCTTAATCAGAGATTTCCTATCTATCCGCAAGGCGCCAGAGCCGCCAGCCCGTGGCGGCGAGCACTAGGGGGATCAGCATCGCGATGATCTGCCAGATCACCTCATGGTGCGCGCTGACGACTTCGCCGGGCGCCAATATCAGCAGGCGGATCCAGTTGTGGAAGTACCAGATGGCCAGCGCGGCGTTCGCGTAGACCAGCGTGATCGCGCCCAGCCGGGTCAGGCCCGGCGTCTCGCCGCCGGACAGCGAGCGCAGGCGCGCCAGGTTCGCCCCGAAGGCGACGAGAATGCCCACCCCTGAGATGACGTTCATCACGCTCCACACGCGTCCCGGATCGTCGTAGCACGCGCTGAACAGGTATTGCGCCAGGTACAGCCCCACGTACCCCAGCATCAGGCCGCCGACCACTCGCGAAACCATCGCCATGAAGCACCTGCGCTTTCCGTGCCGCCGCCGGAGGCATCTGCCCGCCGTTATGGCGGTTGCCCACGATAGCGCAGCGTTCACACCGCGGGGGTGGGGCGGGCCGGCGTCGAGGGGAATGAGGCCGGACGGTGTGTCTCCCTACTTTCAGCCTGGGAAATCACCATATGAGGCTGTGGAACGGATCGGGGCGCATATATCCCGGAGCGCTCTCGTTGTTCGGATTTTCCCAAAAAAGCGCCCGCGCCAGCCTGAGCCGGTCCGCGCGGCTAGCTGATATCTCCCAGCACCTTCACCCGCACACGACGCGAGTTGCCGGGCAGATAGGCCAGCGGCAGGTCTTCGACTTCCACGACCTCCAGCGTGTCGGGATCGGCGCCGGCCGCGATGGCGTCCGATCGGGCGGCCATGGTCGCCGTCGCGATGGCCTCGTCGCGCGGCACGTCGCGATAGACCCGGTCCGATTCGCCGCTGACCTGGGCCATCGCGGCGCCCACGGCGTTGGCAACCGCGGCATGCGGGACGCGGATCGTGTCGCCCGCGCCGGCCAGGCCGTCCGGCACCAGGAACGCAGCGCCGCCCACCGCGATCACCGGCCGGGGCTCCGCGTCGGGCTTCATGCGATCGATGGCGTCCTCGAGCGTGGCGCGAATCATCGCCATCGCATCGTTGACCAACCCGTTCGGCAGGTCGGCCACGCGACGCGGATCGCCCAGGGACGTGACGCCTGCGGCAACCGCGACATCCGTGCCGGTGGTGACGTCGCCGCCGAAGACGCGGCCAAGCTCGGTCAGCCGAAAGCCCACGCTCTGCGGCCCGATCGCCGGCGGCGACGTCGTCACCTTCGACCCGCCGCCGAGCGGCAGGGACAGCAGGTCGGGCATCTGGAATAGCGTGCGTACGCCGCCAATCTCGACCACGCGGTTGGCCTGGCGCGGGAGACCCTGTCGCAGATAACCGACGTCGGTCGTCGTCCCGCCCACGTCGATGACCAGCGCGTCGGGCATGCCCGACAGGAATGCCGCGCCCCGCATGCTGTTTGTGGGTCCGCACGCCACGCCGAGGATTGGCAGCTCCGCCGCCCGCGCCATCCGCGCGATGGTCCCGTCGTTCTGGGTCAGATAAACCGGCGCCTCAATCCCGACCCTTTGCAGACCGTCGGCAAACGCGGCAGTCGTCGTGCGCGCCAGGTCGACCAGGCTGGCGTTGAGGATGGTCACGTTTTCGCGCGGCAGCAGGCCGATGCGCCCCAGGCGATGCGACAGCGTGACGCTGGCCTTGGGACACGCTTCGCGC
>DAOUKN010000216.1:0-9755 GCA_034421255.1 Chloroflexota bacterium
CCGCATGCGCTGACCATTCGCGCACCCAAGTTTTCGGCTGCGGCCAAGAAGAAGATCGAGGAGGCCGGCGGCGCCGCCGAGGAAACTCCTGCGTGATCCAGACCGCCATCACCGCGTTCCGATTGCCGGATGTACGCCGGAAGATCCTATTCACGATTGGCCTCCTGGTGCTGTTTCGCCTCGTGGCGCATATCCCCATGCCGGGGGTGGCGACCGATAGGCTGCAGGAGTTCTTTGAGGGCAATCAGCTCCTCGGATTTCTGAACCTGCTGTCGGGCGGCGCGCTCGAAAACTTTTCGATCGTGGCGTTGGGCGTCTATCCCTACGTCACCGCGATGATTGCGTTTCAGGTCCTCACGCCGTTGATTCCGCGCTTGCAGGAGCTTTCCAAGGAGGGAGAGAGCGGGCGCAAGAAGATCGCGCAGTACACCCGGATCGCCACGGTTCCCTTCGCCATGCTGCAGGGCTTCGGCCAGATCACGCTGCTGCGCAGCTCGCAGGCCGACCTGATCTCGCCGTCCTTGGGAGCCCCCGAGATCGTGGCCATGCTGATCGTCATGGCCGCCGGGTCGATGTTCCTCCTGTGGCTCGGCGAGCTCATCACGGAGAACGGCGTGGGCAACGGCGTCTCCATCATCATCTTCGCGGGCATCGTGGCGGGGGCCCCGCAGGCCGTGGGACAGGCCCTGTTCGCCGGCGAGAACATCGGCGGATTCCTGGCGGTGGTGGTGATTGGCCTGGCGATGATCAGCGCAATCGTGTTTGTGCAGGAGGCGCAACGGCGCATTCCCGTGCACTACGCCAAGCGCGTGCGCGGCAATCGCATGTACGGCGGCCAGAGCACGCACATCCCGCTCAAGGTGAATTCGGCGGGGATGATCCCACTGATCTTCGCGTTCTCCTTCATGCTGCTGCCGGGCACCATTGCCAGCTACTTCGAAGGCACGGACATTACGTGGCTGGCCGGCCTGGCCAGCGGCATCGCCAACGCCATGAGCCCCAGCAATTTCATCTACTGGGTGGCGACGTTCTTCCTAGTGATTGCCTTTACCTACTTCTACACGCTGGTCATCTTTCAACAGCAAAACCTTGCGGAGAACCTGCAGAAGAACGGCGGATTCATTCCGGGGATACGGCCCGGCCGCCCCACGCAGCAGTACCTGATGCGCGTCGTGAATCGACTGACCCTGGCGGGGTCGCTGTTTCTTGGGTTCGTCGCCGTGCTTCCCTTCCTGGCGCAGCTGGTGACCAACGTCAACGCCGTGGCGCTCAGCAGTACGGGATTGCTGATCGTGGTCGGCGTCGTGCTCGACACCATGCGGCAGCTCGAGGCCCAACTGTTGATGCGCAACTACGAAGGATTCATCCGGTAGGTTGGCGATTCACTCACCATTGATCATCGTTTTTCTTGGGCCGCCGGGCGCTGGCAAGGGCACCCAGGCTGAAATGTTGGTGGAGCGCCTGAAGATCACCCATGTGTCCACGGGCGGGCTCTTTCGCCAGGCGATCGAGGAGGGCGCGCCGGTCGGGATGCAGGTGCGCGACTACGTTGAATCGGGCCGTCTCGTGCCCGACCATCTGGTGATGCAGCTCGTCGAGGGCTTCGTGGCCGGGCAGCGGAATACGGGGATTTGCTTCGACGGATTCCCGCGAACGCTGGCGCAGGCGGAGGCGCTGGACGCCGTGCTCGCCAGCTATTCGGCGCGCGTGCACGTGGTGCTGGTGCTGGATCTTCCCGACGAGGTCGCGCTCGGTCGGCTGATGAGCCGCGGCCGGGACGACGACGACTACGCGACCGCGCGCTATCGGCTGGAGGTCTATCAGACCGCGACGGCGCCGCTGATTCAGTACTACACGGAGCGCGGCCTCGTGGCTCGGGTGGACGGCGACGCGGACATAGATACCGTGGCGCAGCGGATCGGCAATGCGCTGGAAGCGATCGCCGCATGAACGCCGGCAACGTGGTGGTGAAGACGCCCGAACAGATCGAGGGGATGCGGGCCTCGGGCCGTTTGCTGGCGCGCGCGTTGGCCCTGGTCGAGGAGGCGGTGGCGCCCGGCGTCACGACGAGCGAGCTCAACACGGTGGCGGAGGAGTTCATTCGCGACAATGCCGGCACGCCGTCGTTCCTGGGCGTGCCGGCCGGATCGCCCGGGATCGCGCCCTTTCCCGGCAGCATCTGCGCCTCGACCAACGATGTCATCGTGCATGGCATCCCTAGTGGAAATGCGCTGCAGGAAGGCGATATCATTGGCATCGATTGTGGAGTGATCCTCGACGGATGGCACTCCGACTCGGCGGTAACCGTTGCCGTCGGCGAAGTCGACGACGAGGCGGAGCGTCTGATCGCCGTTACGCGCAACGCGCTAGACGCGGCAGTCGCCGCCGCACAACCGGGAAATCGGCTCGGTGATGTTGGCGCGGCCGTGCAGCGGCTCGTTGAGAGCGCCGGGTTCTCGGTCGTCAGGAGATTTGTGGGACACGGAATCGGAGAGGAAATGCACGAGCCGCCGCAGGTGCCGAATTTCGGCGCCGCGGGGATCGGCGCCGTGCTCGAGGTGGGCACGGCGCTCGCCATCGAGCCCATGGTGAATGTGGGGAGTCCCGACGTGCGCTTCGACGCCGATGGCTGGACCGCCCGCAGCGCCGACGGCAGCCTGTCGGCGCACTTCGAGCATACGGTGGTCGTTGGTGCGTCCGGACCGATCGTTCTCACCGAGCGGGCGGACGCCTGATGGCCCAGCGATCGGCACGCGAGTCCCGCACGGCCGACTCCAACGGCAAGAGCAAGTCGCCGATGATCGAGGTCGAGGGCGAGGTCGTCGACACCCTGCCCAACACGATGTTCCTGGTGCGCCCCATCGGGCCGAACGGAAAGCCGCTGCGCCTAGTCACGGGCTCCGACGAGAGTGAGCCCCCCGCGATCCTGGCCCACCTGTCCGGCCGCATGCGGCTGCGATTCATTCGCGTGGGCGTGGGCGACCGCGTCAAGCTGGAGCTTTCCCCCTACGACCTGACGCGCGGGCGCATCACCTGGCGGCTGCGCAACGAGCGGGTCGAGTAGCGCCGTCGCATGAAAGTCAGCGCATCCGTAAAGCCGCGTTGCGACAAGTGCCGCATCATTCGTCGTCGTGGCCGGGTTCTCGTGATCTGCGAGAACCCCAAGCACAAGCAGCGGCAAGGGTAGGCGGGTAGCGCCATGGCACGCATCGCCGGGGTCGACATTCCGCGGGAGAAGCCCGTCGAGATCGCGCTGACCTATATCTTCGGAATCGGGCGGACGTCCAGCCGTCGAATCTTGGCGGACGCGGGCGTGCCCGGGGCCAAGCGGGTCATCGATCTGACTAATGACGACCTGGGGCGAATTCGCGATCAGATCGACCGCCACATTCGCGTGGAGGGCGAGAAGCGTCGCGAGGTGCAAACCAATCTCGCGCGCCTGCGAGAAATTGGATGCTATCGCGGTCTCCGCCATCGCATCGGTCTGCCGGCGCGCGGCCAGCGCACGCGGACCAACGCCCGGTCACGCAAGGGACCGCGCCGTGCGGTGGGAATCCGCAAGCGCGTGATTAAGCGGGGCTAGCATGGCCGAACGATCCAGTCGCGCCCGTCGCCGGGACCGCACGCCGGTGCCCAAGGGCGCCGCGCACGTGCACGCGACCTTCAACAACACGATCATCACGATCACCGACCTCCAGGGCGAGACGCTGACCAGCGTGAGCGGAGGCACGGTTGGCATCCGGGGGTCTCGCAAGAGCACGCCCTTCGCGGCGCAGCAGGCGGCCGATCAAGCGGCGCGGCAGGCCATGGACATGGGCATGCGCGACCTCGACGTCTACGTTCGCGGTCCGGGATCCGGGCGCGACGCGGCGATCCGCGCGCTGCAAGGGTCCGGACTCAACATCACAAGCATTTCCGACGTGACGCCGATCCCCCATAACGGTCCGCGCCCACCGAAGCGCCGACGCGTCTAGGACGCATTCGAGGAACTATCGCCCATGGCACGCTACACCGGTCCCGTCTGTCGGCTCTGCCGTCGCGAGGGCGAAAAGCTCTTCCTGAAGGGCGACCGCTGCCACACGCCGAAATGCGCCATCGAGCGACGCGGCGACCGGGGCGGTCCCGGCGCGCGCGGGCTTTCGCGCCGACGGGCCACCGAGTTCGCCGTGCAGCTGCGTGAGAAGCAGAAGGCCCGGCGCCTCTACGGAGTGCTGGAGCGACAATTCCGCCGATACTTCAAGCGGGCGGGCCGCGGCGCCGGCTCGCGCGGTGAGCGCCTGCTGCAGGAGTTGGAATTGCGCGTCGACAACGTCGTGTATCGAATGGGATTCGCGCTCAGCCGGGCCCAGGCCCGTCAGCTGATCACCCACGGGCATATCGTGCTGAATGGCCGCAAGCACACGATTCCATCGGCCACGTTGAAGGTGGGCGACAACGTGCAGGTGCGCGAGAAGAGCCGCCGGATCGAGTCGATCGCCGGCGCGCTGACTCGGGCCGACGCCATGGGGCGCCCCGCATGGGTGCACGTGACCCCGGATGAGTTCAGCGGCGTGGTGACGGCGCTGCCTGAACGCGACCACATTGACGCAACTGTGAACGAGCAGCTCATCGTTGAGTTCTATTCCCGCTAGGGACTTCGTGCGGAGGCGCATGCGCGACGTGCGCCAGCCGCGCCCGAGAGGACGCCTGTGTTACTAGAATCGTTGGAAGCCGCCAGTCCGGTCGAGCCTGATCCGATCGCCGTCGAGGCCAAGGAGCTCGGCGACGACTACGGCTTGTTTCACATCGAGCCGTTGCGGCCCGGGTTCGCCCACACGCTCGGCACGCCGCTCCGACGCGCCTTGCTGTCGTCGCTGCCCGGCGCGGCCATCGCCACGGCGCGCATCGACGGCGCCTTGCACGAGTTCAGCACGCTCGAGTTCATGCGCGAGGACATCGTGGAGTTTTTGCTCAACGTCAAGCGCGTGCGGCTGCGGTCGTTCAACCGCGAGCCTTCGCTGTGCATGCTGGAGCAAACCGGGCCGGGCGTCATCACCGCCGGCCACATCGAGGTGCCGAGCGGGGTGGAGATCGTCAATCCCGACCACTATCTGTGCGAGTTGCCCGGCGAGGGTTTGCTGCGCTGCGAATTCACCGTCGAGCAGGGCGTGGGATACGTGCCCTCGGAGGGCGCCAAGTCTCTGCCCATCGGCGTCATCCCGCTCGACCGCGTGTTCACGCCGGTGACCAAGGTCGAATACCACGTGGAGCACGCCCAGGTCGGGCAGGACACCGAGCACGACCGGCTGGTGCTGCAGGTGTGGACCGACGGAACGACGGGGCCGCACGACGCGCTGCGCGCCGCCGCCCAGCAGCTTGTCAAATCGTTCGGCATGATTGGCGGCGACGAAGTCGCGGCCGGGCCGACAATCGATTTGCTGGCCGACCAGGGCGTGGCGCCGGGCGAGCCGCTCGAGGACCTCAAGCTTTCAAATCGGGCGGTGAACTGCCTGAAGCGGCACGGGGTGGAGACGATCGAGGAGGTCGCGGCGATGACCGAAGACGACCTCTTTGCGCTGCGCGGCATGGGCGTTCGTCTCATTGACGAAATCCGCGCCGGGCTGTCCCAACGCGGGCTTACGCTTGCCGACGGTGCTGGTGCGGAGGAGACGAGCTAGCCATGCGTCACCGCCGCAAGGGACGACACCTGGGCTGCAACCCGGCGCGCCGCAAGTCGCTGGTGCGCGGCCTGGTTCGATCGTTGCTCCTGCACGGCCACGTGCAGACCACCGAGGCGCGGGCCAAGGCCATTCGACCCGAGGTGGATCACCTGGTGACGCTGGCGAAGCGCGGCGATCTTCACGCCCGCCGTCAGGCGCTGGCCTGGCTCCCCGATCGTGAGGTCGTGAAGGACCTGTTCGACACCGTGCCGGAGCGGTTTCCCGACCGCACCAGTGGATTCACCAGGATGTATCGCCTGGGCCGCCGGCTGGGCGACGGCGCTCCCCTGGCTCGGCTGGAGCTGCTGTGATTCAATCTCGAACCGTCCGCGCCACGGTCGAATACGACGGCGCCGGGTTCGCCGGATTCCAGCGCCAGGCCGCCGCGCGCACCGTGCAGCAGGAGCTGGAAGCCGCGTTGGCATCGGTCGTGGGCCACCAGGTCCACGTCACCGGCGCTGGCCGGACGGACGCCGGCACGCATGCGACGGGTCAGGTGGTGAGCACGCGGGTGGAGACGCAACTGGATGACGCGACGCTCTGGCGCGCCTGGAATGCCCGGTTGCCCGAGGATCTCGTCGCCCTGAGCCTCGCAACCGTGGCCGACGCTTTCCACGCGCGGCGGGACGCGGTCGAGCGCACCTACGAATACCGCATCGCCCAAACTCCGCAGCGTCCGGTCTTGGATCGGGGCCGTGCGTGGCACGTGCGCGAACTCCTGGATGTTGCGCGCATGCAGGAAGCTGCAAGCGAATTCGTTGGCAACCATGACTTTCGCGCGTTCACGATCGGACCTGAGACGCGCACCCGGCGGGAGATCACGAACATCGCCGTGTGGCGCGAGGGACCCATGATCGCCGTGCGCGTGTCGGGCAACGCGTTTCTCCACCGGATGGTGCGGCGGATGGTGGCTGCCCTGGTGCGGGTCGGCCGCGAAGACTTGACTGCCGGGGACGTGCGACGCCTGCTCGAATCGGGCGACCGCGCGTCCGTGGGGGCGACGGCGCCCGCGCACGGCTTGACGCTCGTCGGCGTGCGGTATCCGGGTGCAACGGACAACGCCGACCAGCCGGCCGTGGTCCTGGAGGTGTCGGCATGAGCGCCAAGGCAACCGGCGCCCGCGACTGGCGGGTGATCGATGCGAGCGAACGGGTCCTGGGCCGGCTGGCAAGCGAGATTGCCCAGCTGTTGCGGGGCAAGCACAAGCCGGAGTTCGCGCCCAATCTCGATTGTGGCGATGGCGTAATCGTCATCAACGCGTCGCAGGTGCGCGTGACGGGCAACAAGCCGACGCAGAAGTATTACTACCGCCATTCGGGATATCCGGGTGGACTGCGACAGACACGCCTTGACCACATGCTGGAGCAGCGCCCGGAGCGCGTGATCGAGCTTGCCGTCCGCGGCATGCTGCCCAAGAACTCTCTCGGACGGGCCTGCTTTCGCCGCCTGCGGGTGTATGCGGGCGCGGAGCATCCCCATACCGGCCAACAGCCGAAGGCGGTAACCTGACACCATGCTTGAAGGGAACTACTACTACGGTCTGGGCCGGCGAAAGTCAGCCATTGCCCAGGTTCGGGTCTTTCCGGGCGGCGGTCCGTTCATTGTGAACGGCAAGCCCATCGAGCAATTTCTGCCGCTGGCGTTTGACCGGTTCCATGCCCTGGAACCCCTGCGCGTGCTCGAAGAGGCCAACGTTGGCATCTCGGCGCTGGTGAAGGGCGGCGGACAGCGCGGCCAAGCGGGCGCGATCCGCTTGGGCCTGGCGCGAGCGCTCTGCGAAATGGACCGCGAGTTCCGGCCGCCGTTGAAGCGTGCCGGCATGCTCACGCGCGACGCCCGCGTGAAGGAGCGCAAGAAGCCCGGCCTGGTCGGCGCCCGCAAGGCCAAGCAGTTTACGAAGCGCTAGTCTTCGCTCAATCGTCCGTTGCCGCGCTTGACGCGATGTCGCCGTGCTCAGGGTCGGGAAGATCGAGTTCCGGTAACGCGCTGAGCGACGGAATGCCGAAGTAGGCCAGGAACAGGTCGGACGTTCCAAACTGAACGGGGCGTCCGGGCGTGTCGAGCCGGCCGACTTCTTCTACCAGCCCTCGGGCGAGCAAGGTGGCCAGGGCGCTGTCGGCGTCCACGCCGCGGATGTTCTCGATTTCCGACCGGGTCACCGGCTGTCGATAGGCAATGATGCCCAGGGTTTCGAGCGCGGCCCTCGAGAGGCGCGCGCGCGTCTCAAGACCAAGCAGGCGGCGGCAAAACGTGGCCGCCCGCGGCGACGAGACCAGTCGATAGCCGTCGGCATGCCGCAGCAGCACGATGCCGCGTCCGGCATAGACGTCCTGCAGCCGCGACATGGAGTCGGACACGTCGGCGGCCGGGGCGCCGGTGATCTCGGCAATCTCACCAACCGTCAGCGGACGATCGGCGACGAACAGCAGCGCCTCGATCACGACGCTCAGTCCCAGGTCGTCGACCAACCCGTTAGAGAGATGGGGGCCGTCGGCGGCCGGTGACCCGCGATCAGGCGTTGTCATCAGATTGGTTGCCCATCGCCGTTGGCCGCCGCGGCCGACCAGCGCAGCATGATTTCGCCGAACGGCCGTGATTGCACGACCTGCACGCTGCGCTCGATCACGAGGTGGAGCAACGCCATGAACGTCGCGACAAGCTCGTCGCGTCCGTTGCACTCAGCGGCGAGCGCTGAGAACGTCAGCTCACCGTCGCTGGCCATCCGCTCGCGAACGACGCGCACGCGCTCGTCCACGCTGACACGCCGGTGCGGTACCGGCGGACCGGCGTTTGCCTCCTCAGCGCCGGCCGTGAGCGACCGCACGGCGGCCATGAGCACGGCCAAGTCGCCGCCTCCGGATTCGAGCGGCGGCTGGGTGACCAGCGGCGTGGCTACCCGAATGAACGAGGTGGCGCCCGACTCCCAACGCTCGCCCAGATCGGCGGCGACTGCCCTGAATGCGGCGTACACCCGCAACCGGGCGGCTAGATCCTCAGCCGTTTCTTCCTCGGGATCGTCCGGTTGGGCCGGCAGCAGGGCGCGCGACTTGAGCAGCAGCAGCTGGGAGCCGACGAGCAGGAACTCCGAGGCGGCGTCGGCGTATTGCGCCTCGATATCCTGCGCGTAGGCGAGAAATTGGTCCGTGACCGCGAGCACCGAGACGCCCGTGATGTCCAATCCCTGCCGCTCGATGAGATCGAGCAGCAGATCGAGCGGTCCGTCGAATCCCTCGACCCGGACCTCGAAGCCGGTGAGTGCCGAATGCTGACCGACCGCGCGCCAGGGAACCTTCATCGCTCCGAGTCCAGCTCCGCCAGCAGTCGCCCGCGGGCGTGGTCGCGGTGGCCGTAGGCGCGAATGGTATCCACCACTTCCGGCGCTGACCCCGCGAGTTCCGCGAATTGCGCGCTGGCCTCGGTGTGCCCCGCCAGGCGCGCCACCCGGCCGCGACGGCTGCTCGGCGCATGCCGTCGCCAGCGGATGAGCAGCCAAGGGGCGGACGTCTCCAGCAGCGTCAGCATCACGCGATCGAGGCGCCCCGGCCGGCCTTTGCCCACATCATGCAGCAGCGCCGCCACCCAGAGCACGCGGTCGTCGGGCGCGGCGGCTCGCGCCGCCGCGTAGACGGCCAACGAGTGCCGCTGATCGACCGGTTGCAGTCGAGCCAGCAGCCGACGCTCGTTCGGCGTCAACTGCTGAAGGGCCTCATCCAGTTGCTGGCGCGGAACCCCACGGGCGAAGGTCTGCGCGAACTGCTTCACGCGATAGCTAAGCGGCAAGGAGAAGCTCGAAGACCCATTGCGCCGGGCCGATGATGATTATGGCGCCCTGCGGGATCAACCAGAGGAGTATAAAGACGCCGATTAGCAGGTAGGGGCCATACCGCCGCAACTCGTTGAGCCGGTCGGCGAGCGGCTGCGGAACCACGCCCACGAGCACGCTGAATCCATCCAACGGCGGGATTGGCAGCAAGTTGAACACGGCAAGCACGATGTTGATTTCCACCGCGACCAGCAACGCCTTTGCCGCCAGGACATCGGGCGACGATCCAATCA
>DAOUKN010000217.1:0-13153 GCA_034421255.1 Chloroflexota bacterium
CCGCGCCGGCCCGCCCGCCGGAACGCCGCCCGGGCCTCCAGGCGGGGCCGATACCCCTCCCCACGCGCTCCCGCCCCAATTATTCAAAGGTCTCCCTCCGCGGGAATGACGGAGGGGGGCGGGAATGACGGACTCAAAGCAGCTCACTGCCAATTGATTTGAGCTAGAATAGCCATGTGAAAAGCGCCAGTGTGAGCGAAACCAAGAATGGCCTCAGCGCGCTTCTGGATGAGGTCCGCCAGGGCGAGACCGTGCTCATCACCCACCACGGCAAGCCGGTGGCCCGGATCGAGCCCTGCGACACGACGGAGCTGACAGCCGACGAGGCCGCGGCGGCGCTGGTGCAGCGGGGCGTTGTCGATCCCCCGAGGGGCGCCCTTGACGTCGACCGCTACCTGGCGGCGCCCGTTCCGCGCCTTGCCGATGGGCTCAGCGCGAGCCGCGTCGTCGCGGCGGAAAGGGACGAGGGTCGCTGAAGTACTGGGATTCCTCGGCGCTGGTGGCGCTCATCGTCGAGGAGTCGACCAGCGCGGAGCGGCGCGAATTGCTGCGGCAGGATCACCGCATCGTGACGTGGTGGGGCAGTTGGATCGAGTGCGCGTCGGCGGTGAATCGACTCCACCGCGAGGGAGGCATGGACCGGACCGAGCTGAGCCAGTCGCTCGAGCTGCTCCAGCGTCTCGCGGCGACCTGGCTGGAGGTTCGACCGTTGGAGCGCGTGCGGCGGCGGGCGCTGCGTCTGCTGCGGGTCCATTCGCTCCGCAGCGCCGATGCGCTGCAATTGGCCGCCGCGCTCACGGCCGCCGACGAAGACCCAACCAGCCTCGATGTCGTAAGCAGCGACGCCCGGCTCTCGGCGGCAGCGCAGCTGGAGGGATTCCGGGTCGTCCGATCCGCGGGTCGGCGCCCGTCATTCGTGGCTGCTGGAACACGTGCAACTCGAACTGCCCTGTTGCGGGGACGGGCGGTTCGCGAACCGCCCCTACGTGAAGTGCTGGTTCGCGCGACCGGGATGACCAGGGGCTAGGTATACAGCCCCACCAACCCCTGACGGGTGGCGAAGCGGTCGATGCGGTTGAAGACGGCGATACCGCCGATAGCGGCGACGACGGCCATGAGCGACAGGATGACCAGCTCGGCCCAGAGGGGAACGAGCGTCGGCGTGCCCAGCAGGGTGTGGCGCATGGCGTCGAGGGCGTAGGTGTGGGGCAGGCCGTAGCTGAGCCAGCGCACCTCGGCGGGCAGGACGGCGATGGGAAAGGCGGCGCCGGCCATGAGAAACGAGACGCCATGGATCAAGCCCGGCACGCGCCACTGCCGCAGCACCAGGCCGGCGCCGCCCATCGCGAGGCCGATCCCCGAGAAGCCGATGAAGCTCAGCAGGATCACGGGAATGCTGAGTGGGCTCACCGCCGGGAATCCGCCCGCGAACAGCAACACGATGACCAAGATCGCGATCGTCCACATGAGCATTTGCGCCAGCTCGAACAGCGTGACGCCGACGACCGGCACCCAGCGCGCCACGCGCGTGGTCCAGAGGTGCGGCAGCACGCCGGTTTCGTTCCCCCAGCGCAGATATCCCTGGGCGCCCATCAGGGTCTGGTGCGCGACTTGCATGGCCAGCCATCCCAGGGCGACGAAGGCCACCACGTGCTCGCCGCCGCCGCTGGCGGCGAACCCTTCGTTGCCGAACGCCAGCTGCGCCAGCAGCAGCGGGAGCAGCAGCAGCCCGATGTTGAGCCAAATGGCGACCCAGCGAATCTTCATGCGCCCGACTTCCTGCCACTCGCGCAGAAACGAGGCCCACACCGCGAGCAGCACGGGTCTGAGCTCGGCGAGCGTGGGGGAGATCAAAACGCCTCCAGCAGACCACGGCGGCGCGTGGCGCGGTCGAGTCGCCCAAACAGCCACCACCCGACGACGCCGAAGACGAGCGTCATCCCCAGCAAGACGGCCGTCGCCAGGTACGCCCCCTGGGCGTCGCCGAAGACCAGCGCGTCCCGCAAGCCCCGGGCGATCCAGGTGACCGGCAGCGCGTGTCCCACCGCCTGCGCCCAGCCGGGCAGAACTGTCGTCGGATAGGCGATGCCGGCGAGGATCCCCGAGGCCAGCATCGCGACCCCAATGAGCATCGCGGCGCCCCGATAGCGCAAGATGAATCCGACCATGAAGATGCCGACCGCGATGCTGGCTATGAACGACGTGACAAGCACAAGCACCAGCGCGGCCGGCGCCACGCTCAGCTCGAAACGAACGAGCACCCAAAGGGTGAGGAACATCACTACGCCGAACCAGGTTTGGGTGAGCGCACGGCCCGTGGCGTCCGCGGCCAACAAGAGCGTCCGCGGGGTAAGGGTCGTCCAGGCAACGCCCAGCGTTCCGAAGTTCCGCTCAGAGGCGAGCGCGACTGAGACCGACTGCATGGTCGTTCCGACCCACGCCAGCACGACGATGCCGATGGCAGCGAATGCGAGGTAGTTGTCGGTGCCTGCCAGGTCGGCGAAGCGCGCGGCCTGCGACTCGTCCGGCCCGGCCAGCGCGCGCGCATTGAGCACCACCGGCAGGGTCATGGTCAGCGCGCCGAGGACGCCGATCTGCCACATCCACCCCTCGCGCCACTGCATGCGCCAGGCCTTGCCGGCGACCGCGACGAATGCCGCCGCGTGCGCCTCCAGCCGCCGCCGTTCAGACACGCTCAAAGGGATCTTCCAGCCGGGCGCCGGTGAGCTTGATGAAGGCGTCCTCCAGGGTGGCGTCGCGCAGGCGGGCGTCGTCGATGGTCACGCCATCCCGGCGCAGTTGTTCGTCGAGGGCGTGGGCCGTGCGCCAGCCGTCCGCCGCACGCACCGCCGCCTCGACGGATCCGTCGTCGGCGGGGTCGCCCCACCAGATGGCCTTGTCGCCGAGGGCGGTGCGGGCGGCTTGCAGGTTGCCGCTGAGGCGGAGCTCCAGACGCGGCTCGAGGCCGGCCTCGCGGATTAGCTCCCGTGGGGCGCCCTCAGCCACCAGCGCGCCACGATGGATGATGCCGACGCGGTCACAGATCTCCTCGGCCTCGTGCATGCTGTGCGTGGTGAGCAGAACGGTCTTGCCCTCGCCGCGCAGCTCGCGAAGCAACCGACGCGTTCCCCGCGCGGCGGCCGGGTCCAGCGCCGCGGTGGGCTCGTCGAGCATGAGCACCGGCGGGTCGTGGAGCAGCGTGCGGGCCAGGTTGAGCCGCTGCTTCATGCCGGTGCTGTAGGTCTCGACCAACTCGTCGGCGCGGTCCGCCAGCCCCAGGTGGTCCAGCAAGTGCGCGGTGCGCTCGCGGATGGCCGACCCGGTCATGTACTCCATGCGCCCGAACAGCTCCAGGTTCTCGCGCCCGGTCAGCCGCCAATAGAGCCCGCGCTCGCCGGCGAACATGACGCCGATGCTGCCGCGCACGTCCGCGCCCTGCCGCACAGTGTCGTAGCCGGACACGAGCGCCGTGCCCGCCGTCGGTTCCAGCAGGGTGGAGAGCATCTTCACCGTCGTCGTCTTGCCGGCGCCGTTGGGACCGAGCAGGCCGTAGCACTCGCCCGCCGGAATGCGCAGGTTCAGGTCGCGCACCGCCACGATCGGCTCGCCGGAATCCTTGGGCGCTCGCCGTCGCACGATCTCCCACGGGCGGCTGCGGGGCACGCGCGGCTCGAATTGCTTGGAGAGACCGTGCGTCTCGATCAGGTGCGCGGGTGGGCGTTCCATGCTGCTTACAGCCAACCGCGTCCGACGCTCGCAGTCAATCGACTGCTAAGCCCGGTGGCCCAAGCTGCGGGCAGCATGGGATTCGCGCCCGCACGTGCCCGCGTCACCCAATCTGTCACTCCGAGCGCAGCGAGGAGTCTAAGGGGCAAGGGAGAAGGCACAACGTCCTTAGATTCCTCACGTTCGTTCGGAATGACAAGTGGGATCTGCGGAGGCACTAGACGTCGCCGGTGACTGCTCCGGTAATGAGGCCGGGAAGCTTGCTAAGGGCGTCGATTGCTTCGCCCGGCCATGAGTCCTGTTCCGAAAACTTGGGGGCAGGTCTGCCCGGCGTCGTGATGAGAATGGCGCGCATGCCGACGCGCTGCGCACCCGTGAGTTCGCCCTGCGCGCCGTCGCCGACGTACATGCAGTCCGTCGGATCAACCGTCAGGCGGTCGCACGCGCGGAGATAGATCGCCGGATCGGGCTTCGTCAGTCCCTCCTCACAGGAAAACAGCGGCTTGTCGATCGCCCCGGCGTAGGGCGTTTCGGGCCAAATGAGCGGGATTTCCGGAATGCAGTTGCTGATGAGCGCTGTTCGCAGGCCCAGCGCGCGCAGCCGAGCGAAGGTGGTGACGGCGTCCACCCGCGGTCGCACCGCGCGCCGCGCGCAATCGATGCGAATCCGGGACGCCTCCTCAATGGCCGCCTCTTCGGCGTGCGCTCCCAGCGCTTCGCACACGCCGCGGACGCACGCCTGGACGGTGGGAAACGTGCCGTCGTAGCGTTCCCGCCAAGCGGCGGACCATGCGTGCGAGAAGGCATCGGGGTCCGCGCCGACGGCGCGAGCCATCTCGACGCGCGCCGCTTTGAATGCCGCGTCGTCGACCGGCGGCGTCAGCGTGTTGAAGAGGTCGAAGACCACCGCCCGCACCGGCGCGCCGCCGCTCGATGTTTGATTCGGATCAGCCACTCCGCGCCCCGGGCCGCCGCGTTCGCAGCGGGACCTCCTTGAGAAACAGCGTCACCACGAAGCTGACGGCCAGCGCCACGGTCACCACCAGGAACACGTCGCCGATGGCCGACGCCAGCGTTTCGCGCAGCGCCGTGAGCAGCTGCTCCACCATCCCGGCGCCCTGCGGCCCGCGGCCGGCGAAACCGGCCTGGAGCCGATCCAGCGCCTCCGGGTTCACCAGCGCCTGCGGGTTGTTGGACATCTCGGCGAGCTGGCCCTCGGGCAGCGCCTGCCGAACCGGCGGCGGCAGCGTGTCGTCGAGGCCCGTGGCGAACCGGTTGGCCATGTATGACCCGAGTACGGCCAGCCCCAGGCCGCCGCCCACGGAGCGATAGAACTGGGTGGCGGAGGTCGCGGCGCCGAGCAGATTGGGCGGGACCGCGTTTTGCACCGCGATGGTGAAGCTGGGGAAGGTGATGCCCAGGCCGATGCCGGTGATGACGATGCCGGCAACCGCTTGGCCGAACGACGTTTCGGCGGTCATCCGCGACAGCAGCAGCGTGCCGACCCCCATGATGATGATGCCGACCAGGCCTTGGATGCGGTAGTGCCCGCCCAGGCGCGACAGCGTCTGTCCCGACAGCGCGGCGGCCACCACCATGCCCAGCATCATCGGCGTCAGGAATGAGCCGCTGCTCGTCGCCGACGCGCCGAGCACGCCTTGGAAGAACAGCGGAATGAAGATGATGGACCCGAACATCCCGAATCCGGTGAGGAACACGGCGACCAGCGAGACGCTCACCGTGCGGTTCGCGTAGATGCTCAGCGGCATGATGGGGTCGCTTGCCCGTCGCTCCACCGCCACGAAGACCAGGATCATGACGGCGGCAAAGGCGAGGATGCCGATGATCTGCGGCGAGAGCCACTCGTACTGAATGCCGCCCAGCGACAGGCCGATGAGCAGCGGCACCACGATCAGCGCGAGCAACGCCATGCCGGCGTAGTCCAGGCGGTGAATCCGCCCCACAGGCCGGATGTTGGGGAAGAATCGAATGAACAGGGCGACCACCGGCAGGCCCACGGGCAGGTTGACGTAGAAGACCCAGTTCCACGACAGGCTGTCGGTGATGAATCCGCCGAGGGTGGGCCCGATGATCGACGAGAGGCCGAACACGCCGGCGACGATCCCCTGGTACTTGCCGCGCTCCGCGGGCGAGAACAGGTCGCCGATGGTGGTCAGGGACATGGCCATGATGCAGCCGCCGCCGATGCCCTGAATCGCCCGAAAGGCGATCAGCTGGTTCATGGACTGGCTCACGCCCGCCAGCACGGACCCAACCAGGAAGATGCAGATGCCGCCCAGGAAGAACGCCTTCCGCCCATAGAGATCCGACAGGCGCCCGGCGATGGGCACCACGGTGGTGGACGCGACGAGATAGGCCGTGGTGACCCAGGTGAATCGGTCGAACCCGCCCAGATCGGCGACGATCCGCGGCATGGCCGTGCTGACGATCGTCTGGTCGAGCGATGCCAGAAACATGGCGAGCATGAGCCCGCCCATGGTGAGGACGATGTGCCGGCGCGGGAGCGGGTCTGCGTCCGCCGGGCGCGCGGAATCCGGAGCCGGGTTCGTCGTCACCTCCCAGTCTCCCGCAGCATGTCCTTGATATCGGCAGTCGGGAACTCGTGCCGCGAATCCTCAGCGATAGCGTGCAGCTTGGCGTCGATGCCTGCTTGGCCCTTTTCGGTTGCCCGGCGCGGTGCACAGCGGATCCAATCGGCAACAGTGACACGCAGCCGCCCGGCAACGCGTTGAGTTGCTCGACGCAGGCATTCGTCCGGGAGCAGGCGGAGTCGGTGGCGCATATCAACAGGCTAAGGGACTCAGGTCGCGTGAGTCGATTCCCTGTCTGACCGGTCAGGGGCCATGCAGGTTGGCAGCGCGCCGGTCGACGCCGCACCCTCCACTAGAATGCGCGTCTCAAGTGGCGCAAGTTGGGGCAGTTGCCAAGTGACTCCGGCATGGTGGCGGCGGGCGGCTCTGGCGTGGCTGATGCTCGTCGCCGTGGGCGCCACCTGCGGTGCCGTCGAGTCCGAGCCTGCCGCTGCGCCGCCGCCTACGGCGCGGGTCGAGGCTGAGAGGGTTCAGTCGCCGTTGCCGACCGCGCAGGCGACCAGCGCCGTAACGCCCCCGCCCACGGCCGCGGGTCCCGACCGCACGGCGGCGCCCACGCCCGCCGCGACGCGCGTGGCGTCGGCCCACTCTCCGACACCAACTCCCGCGGCGCGGTCAAGTGCTGCGACGCGCGCGCCCACGGGGGCCCCGTTGCCCACCCCGACGCCCGAGGCGACTCCTGCCGCCGCGCCTTCGCCGGTACCGGTGACGCCCACCGCCGCGACGACGGCGACGCCTACGCCGACCGTCTCACCGGCATCGGCTACGCCCACTGCGACGCCCTCACCGGTTCCGACCACAACCCCCACCGCCACGCCAACGTCGACGGCGGCGGCTCCCACGGCCACGCCGTCGCCGGCACAAACGCCACCCGCCTTTCGGTTGGAACCCGGAGTGGGCACGCGCGACGAGAGCTTCGGTGTGTTTATTGGAACGGTTTGGCGTGATGTCTTCGAATCGCTGTCTACGAGTGAGCAGACATGCATCCAAGGCGAGTTGGGAACGCCGCGTTTGTCGTCCGTGCTCCGACTACCGGTCTTGAACCTGTTTACCCCGCCAGCGCAATGGACGGTGGATTTCTTTCGTTGTCTCGAACAGGAGACGGCACTCCGCTTGCTCATCTTTTGGTTGGGGAAGGGTTGGTACGAAATCACCGAGAACAGCCTGAGCTGTTCCCGGGAGTCCTTGGCCCAATCCGATATTTCAGACTACTTTGCCGGGGTTCTCCCCGACGCCAGTTCGGAAAGCGCCGAGGTCTCACGGCAGATTCGGCGCGTCCTTCTCGCCTGCAACCTGCGGCCGCTTCGAGACTCGCTGCTTCATTCCGGCCCCGGGATCACCGAGACCGAACAGTTATGCCTTCGCTCCAGGTTTGAAGAAGAACTGGTCGCGTCGCTGGTGGGGCGAGAACCCGAGGCTGGTGCTGACCCCTGGCAAGCGCAGGTCTTTCGCTGTCTGGGACACACCACGGTCGCTCGCATGTTGTTCCGAGTTTTGCCAACCGAGGCCGGTGGGGTTTTCAAGGACCAAGAAAGCTGTGTTCGCAATAGGTTCACTGATGCGGAAATTTCCGGCGGGATGTTGCCCACGTCGCATCCAGACCGCGCCGCAGCCGTTCAAACCTTGGTCGATGGGCTTCGGTTGTGCATCCCTGACCTCATCCTGTCAGGCGAGGACGCGCATCCGGTTGACCGCAGACTCCGCATGTTCACCATCACGGATAGTTCGTGCGTAAATGTCGAAATCGGCGAAACGTTCTTAAACTTGGTATTGGGTGAGCTGTTTCGTCCAAATCCGGACATAGTGCTGGCAATGCAGGGCTGCTTTGTCAAACCGACGGCCGCAGCAATATCGCTGGCAATACTGTCCAGGGAGGTGGACGGGATAACCGCTGAGCACGAATCCTGCGTGCGGTCACATTTGGCGAATGCGGAATTCAACGCCGCATTGCTGCCGGCCGCGAGACCTTCGAGCACACCGGGTTTCCAAGAATTCGCCGCAGGCTACCGCGCGTGCATCGCGGATCTGCTCCCGTCGGTCGATGACGGAATTGGGTCCGCGAAATCCGGTGTGTCGCCGCTCTGGCAGTTCTCCGCCGGCGATGCAGTCGTGCCGGCTCCGACGGTCAGCGATGGTGTCGTGTATGTCGGATCGGATGACATGCATGTCTACGCGCTCGATGCTGCTACCGGCGAAATGCTGTGGAGCTTCGCCACAGACGACGTCGTCAGATCTTCGCCGACAGTATCCGATGGAGTGGTGTATGTCGGATCCAACGACAATCACCTTTACGCATTGGATGCTTCCAGCGGTGGGTTGCTTTGGAAGATTGATACCGGCGACTGGGTGCAGTATCGACCGATCGTCAGCGAAGGCGTCGTCTACCTCAGCGTGCAGGACCGCGGGGGCCACGAGCTACACGCCGTTGACGCGATGTCGGGAGAGGGAATCTGGGCGAGCGACATTCCCATCACGTTCACTCCGGATTCCGCGCCGGCGGCCGTGGGCTCTCAGGTCTATGTGACCGACGTTGCGGGAGACGTATTTGCGCTGAGCGCGTCGACCGGTGACATCCTCTGGGCGATTACCCCGCCCAATGCTCTGACGGCTGAACTTGTGGCGGCCGGAGGCAAGGTCTACCTGAAGGCTGACAACAAAATCTACGCTGTCGATGAATCGAGCGGTGGGATTGTCTGGAGCCAAGACTATTACTACACCCTTGACCAGGACGTTACGCACCTGCCACCGCTTATCGTGGATGACGTTGTCTACTTTTCGACGGGCGAGAGCATTATCAGCATTGATTCCGTGTCCGGTGAAACGCAATGGTCGTACCGAGTGGCCGGGTCAATCGATACGCTGCCGGCAATCGCACAAGGACTCGTGTACATCGGTTCTGATGGGGCCCAGTTCTACGCTGCCGATCCATCGAAGACCAACTACAGGCCTGAAGAGCTCGTTTGGGGATTCGATCTGGGCGCCCGGACGCTACGCTATCCGATGGTGGCCAATGGGGTCCTCTATACACAGTCGAGCGATGGGAGGCTGGAGGCATTCAACGCAGCCAACGGGCACTTGATTTGGATATTTAGCCTGGGAGAGTTGACCGATCGGAAATCCTTCACCGTCGTGGCGGACACGGTGTACGCGGGGGCTGAAGACGGCAGCGTGTACGCCATCGTCACCGAAATGCCGGTGGTCGCCGAGGTGACGCCGGTGGCTGAGACCACGTCAGTCGCCCAAGCGACCCCAGCACCTCAGGAGGCGCCAACCGAGCGGGAGCTTCCGGTTGGATTAGGTCGCGGCTTGAGCTTGTATTCGTCGGTAACAAACGACGATCGCGCGAGGATCGACGCAAGGGTGGGCGGAAAGGACCTCACCCTTCTCGCAACTTGGAGGCGACCGAATAACATCGTTCAGTGGAGCGCGGATAGCTCGCGTATACTCTTTGTCGTCGGTCCGGAGGTATATCAAGTCGCATCCGACGGATCAGGTGTCCAGTCCCTGGTAAACGTCAGCGTCGAGATGCGTCGGACTGCAGGTCCGGACTATCAAGACTGGGCGTTTCATGCCGTCGATGTCGCGCAGGACGGTGCGTACATTACGTACTCGACGTTCGAGCACCCGGAACGACCTGTTGAATATAACTTGCCGACCGCCTATGAATATGAAATAGGGATCTTGGAAATTGAAAGTGGACTCCGCAAGGCACTCACTGTCAATAGGAGCTACGACGACTATCCGGCGTGGTCGCCGGATGCCTCGAAAGTGGCGTTCGTCCAGTGGGACTTCGACTCGGGCTACGGCATCAGAACGGTCGATATGGATAGCTCGCAAGAAACGGTGGTGGTCTCGGGCTTTGTGCTGCCTCGCGAGGCCACGAACCAGCAGACGCCGGTTTGGTCGCCTGATGGAACGCGCATCGGGTTCGTGGGCTTTGACCGGAACGAGGTGCAGGGCCCGGCGATTTACACCGTCGGCGCCGACGGTTCAAGTCTTCAGGTTGTCACCGCAACGAATAGCCGTCCGTCATGGTCGCCGGATGGCGGGCGGATTGCCTTCGTGAGAGCGGGTGGCGACGAGTTGGCGCTCTATACGGTCGCTGCGGATGGCACTGACGAAAAGCGGATTACGACCGTAGACGTATCCGTTGGTCGAGCATCGTACATCAACAGTAGCAATACCTCCGCAAGAACCAATTATGGTGTGACGGTCCCAGAGCCGAAGGATACCTGGGTCGATACGGTGGCGTGGTCACCCGACGGATCGATGATCATGTACGGCTGTGGCGCACTTATCTGCATTACGGAAACCGACGGCACGCACGTGGGCACGTCGCCTGTTGATCTCCCGTCTGGGTTAGTTGGCGCGTGGTCGCCTGACGGAACGCGAATTGCAATTGCGGGGCGCAAACTTCAGCATTCGCTCGGCGTGGGCGGTCTTGCCCTTTACACCATGGCGACCGATGGGACCGACGTGCGCCTCCTGGCACGCCATGACGCACAGGGTGATCTCCACCCGCTGGGTGTCGGTCCCGCAGCCGAACCCGTTTCGACCGCCGGCTGTGCGGCAGGCACTGCCGTCGCCAATCCAGCCGACAATCCCGGCTTGGTCCGCGACTGCGAGACGTTGTTGAGTATCCGTGACCTTTTTGCCGCATCCCCGCCGCTGGACTGGAGTGGAGACCGGCCCATCTCCGAGTGGGAAGGCGTGGCAGTTGATGGCACGCCGCCCCGGGTACGGGGGCTGAACCTGGAATTCCGTGGCCTTACAGGCGTGATTCCGACCGACTTGAGGCTGCTAACGGAGCTTTCGGAGTTGAATCTCAGATCGAACTACTTGAGTGGCGGCCTCCCTCCACAGCTCGGTGAGCTGTCGCGCCTTTCAAGGCTACTTCTATCTAGGAACGATTTGACTGGAAACATACCGCCAGAGATCGGCAATCTATCCAACTTGTCGCTGCTCGTGCTAAACGGGACATATCTCCACGGTCATATTCCCGAGGAAATTGGTCAGCTGCAGCAGCTTCGTATTCTCTGGCTTGGGCACACTTTGTTGAGCGGTCCCATTCCAGTGGCGATGACGAACCTCGCCAATTTGCAGACTCTGGTAATAGAATACACCGGGCTGACGGGAGAGATTCCTAGAGGCTTTGGAGACCTTGCAAACCTCGCCGCGCTTGTCCTGAGCCGCAATAGGCTATCGGGGGAGATCCCCTCGGAGCTCGGGCGGCTTTCAAACCTGTGGCAGCTTCAGCTTTTTGGTAATTACTTTAGCGGTGATATCCCCGCGGAGCTTGGCAATTTAGTCCGGCTGAAGGAGCTATATCTCGGCAGCAACTTATTGTCGGGACCGATACCGCCCGAGCTCGGCAACTTGGCTCAACTTGAATCCCTGAGTCTCAGCGGAAACAAATTGACGGGACCTATTCCACCGGAGCTTGGCAACCTGAAGTCCGCTCGCGCGATCTATCTCAACGACAACCGATTGGACGGTCCCATACCTCCTGAGATCGGGCAGCTCTCGAGTCTTAGAGAGCTCTACATCGAGGGAAACCGATTGTCCGGCGCGATTCCGGCAGAGCTTGGTTCGCTTTCGGAGCTTTGGTTAGTCTCGCTGAATGACAACCGATTGAGTGGTCCTATTCCGCCAGAACTTGGCCAAATGCCCGCTCTCTCCACCCTCTACCTTCAAAACAATGAATTGACCGGATCCATCCCGGCCGAATTGGGTCAATCACCGCGTCTAGGGATACTGAATCTATCTAATAATCAATTGACTGGTGTTATCCCGGCAGATCTCGGAGAGCTGTGGAATGCGCGAGAAATCGACTTGCGAGGCAATCAACTCACCGGAGAAATACCGCGGGAGCTCGGGCAGCTTTCTCAACTCTCGCGCCTGAGCCTCCAAGATAACGGCCTGACCGGGGAGATTCCGCCGGAGATCGGGTTGCTCTTTGAACTTGAGGAGTTGAATCTCTCCGGAAACTACCTGAGCGGGGCTATACCCTTCGACCTAGGTCAGCTGGAGAGATTGAATCGGTTGGACCTTTCGGGCAATCAATTGTCCGGCAGCATTCCAGTGGAGCTCTTTCGCACATTGCTGGATGTCGTGGACTTGTCAAATAATCGTCTAACTGGCTCGATCCCGGCCGGGATTGGGCAGCACTTCAGTCTCCAGGAGCTCGATCTGTCCGACAATGAACTGACAGGTTCCATACCAGGAGAGCTTGGAGACGTGGTATATCTGCGGTCGCTATTCCTTGATGGAAATCAGCTCACGGGCGAGATTCCCGAGGGACTTGCGGGGCTCTTCCGGCTTGAGGAAATCGATCTTGCCGGAAACCAGTTGACGGGCTGCATCCCCTCGGTGTTGAGGTTTGCGGTGATCCATGAGTTCGAGAGGCTCGGCCTAGCCTTCTGCGAGAACTAAGGGCTCGCGGTTCATGCAGGCGCGATGGCTGCGCGCGGTTCCGGCGGTCCTGATGCTCATTGCCCTAGGCGGCACGTGCGGTCCCGTCGAATCCGAGCCTGCCGTCCAGACGCCTCCACCGCGGATAACGCAGGTCGCGGCCGACCGGGCCCCATCGCCCGCGTCGACCCGTGCCGTGACCGCCGCGGCAGTGCCGACCGAGGCCCCCGTGCCGCCCAAGCCCTCGCCCACGCCGGACCCGATGCCCGCGCCGACCGAAACGCAGACGCTCAGTCCGACTGCCGAGCCGACCACCGCCGTGCACCTCTACATTCCAACGGCAGGCGTCGATGACGCGACGCCCACGGCCGAGGCGCCGGTCGAGCCGACCGCCGAGGATCAAA
>DAOUKN010000218.1:0-10783 GCA_034421255.1 Chloroflexota bacterium
GTTGATCCGAATCGCGCCTAGCTGCGAGGCCCCCAGATCGGCGAAGTCGATGATGAAGTCGCCAGCCACCTGATTGGTCGTTCCAACGACCAGCGTGGGCGCACCGCGCAGGATCTCGTCGATCTCGAACCTGACCTCCGACTCCTCCGGCACGATGCGATAGAGCACGGCCGACGTCGGAACGCCGCCGTCCGAAGCCGGCTCCGCCGCTACGGTGGCCGCGGGAGCCGCAGTAGGCGTCGGGTCTGCCGTCGGGGCAGGCGTCGGCGCCGCGGTCGCGGTGGGCTCGGGGGCGGCAGTCGCCGTCGGCTCAGGGACCGGCGTCGCCGCGGCTGTCGGAGCTTCCGTCGCGACTGGCGTTGGCTCGGTGGTTGCCGTCGGGGCGGGAGGTTCGGGAGTCGCTGTCGCTGCGGGCAACGACAGCTGAGGAGCGCTGATGGGCTCGCTCGCCTCGCCGGCGCCGCCGGTGATGAAGACCACCAGGTAGGCCACGCCGGCGACGACCACGCCAAGCAGGGCGGCGACGACCAGCCACCGCACAAGTCCTCCACGCATCAAAATTCTCCTATTCGACCGGTCGAAACGGACTTCGGCAGCGCGACCTCAGTGCTCCAGCCTAGGCGAGCCGCATGCGCCGGCCATGCAGGCCATGTGCAGATTCGGCGCAGACGCCCGAGCGTCCACATGGGCCTGTATCAACCCTAGGCAAGCTGACCATGCCGCTGCAACCAGTCCCGCAGCGGCGACTCACCGCCGATGAACTGTAGCGGCTCGTGACCCTCGCTGGGGTAGTCCAGCAGTTGCCGGCGGATCGGGCCCGCGTCCGCGAGCAACTCGGGCGAAACTGGCATTGCATCCTTTTCGCGCCGTCGAATCCAGCGATAGCCATAGCCGTAGAACAGCGCTCGACGCGACCACGGCGCGTCGTTGGGGCTGCCGTCGTGCCAGAGCCGCCGATCGAAGATGACCGCGCTGCCGGCGGGCGCGCAGACGGGGATGGCGCCGGGCGGCTGGCCCTGACCGTCCGGCGGCACGTCGATGGAGGACCGCGTGTGCGCGCCGGGCAGCACCCACAGGTTGGCGCTGCCGGGCTGCGAGTGGTCGGTGAGCAGGTAGGCGACCTTCACCGAAAGGCGCGCGGGCACGGAGAGCTCCGGCATGTCCCGGCCCATCCAGCTCGAATCCTGGTGCCAGTTGAGCGTGTCCCGGGCGGGATCGAACTCGTCGGCCTGCGGCGGCGTGATGATGAGATGCGTGCTGTAGAGATAGATGTTGGGCCCCAGGATTCCCCAGACCTTGGGGAACAGCTGGGGATGGTCGATCAGGTCCATGAACGCCCGATCAAGCGTGATGAAGCCTAGGTGCAGCACGCGCTGGTCGATGCCGGCGTAGCGTTCGGGCGACGCCAGCCGGTTGGCGTCGCGCAACCGATCGAGCACCGCGTTGAGCGCCGTCACCTCCGCATCGCTCAGGGCGCCCTCGACCACCAGGTAGCCCTCGGCGTCGAAGTGAGCCCGCTCGCTATCCGTCAGCACATGCGACAGGCAACTCGAATCCATGACGCGAATCGTAAGACTTTCGCCCGGTTAGCGTGTGGCGATGATGGACTCCGCCAGGATTCCCACGGCGCGGTCGATCTGCTCGTCGCTGACGATCAGCGGCGGCGCAAGCTGCATGGTGCCGCCCAGCAGGGCGCGCGTGGCCAGCCCGCGCTTCAGCGCCTCCGCCGCCACGGCGGTCGGCCGCTCGCTGACGTAGTAGGGCTCTCTGGTGTCCTCGTCGCGCACCAGCTCCACCCCGGACATGAGGCCCGCCGACCGGATGTCGCCGACCTCGGGAAGGTCGTGCAGCTCATCGAGGCGTTGGCGAAGGCGGCGGCCCTTGGCGGCGACGCCGGCGACGATGCCCTCGTCCTCCAGGATTGCCAGGTTCGCCAGCGCCACGGCGCACGGCACGGGGTGACCCGAATAGGTGAACACGTGCATGAGGGGCGGATCGCCCGGGGCCTCGCGCATGGCGTCCCGCAGGTGCTCCCGCAGCATCACGCCGCCCAGGGGCAGATAGCCGCTGGTGACGCCCTTGGCGAAAGTCATCATGTCGGGCACCACGTCGTCGCGCTGCGAGCCGAACCAGGTGCCGGTGCGCCCGAATCCGGTGATCACCTCGTCCGCAATCATGAGCACGTCGTACCGGTCGCAGACCTCGCGCACGGCGCGGAAATAGCCGTCAGGGGGCACGATCACGCCGCCGGTGCCGAGCACGGGCTCCATGATCACGGCGGCCACGCGCTCCGGTCCCAGCTCCTCGATGCGCCGGGCCACCGCGTCGGCACTGGCGATGCCGTCTACGTCGATGTCAGCCGGGCCGTACTCGTCCCAGCGATACGGATAGGGCGGCGGCACCTTGTCGAAACCTTCGGCCAGGTCGCCGAAGGTGCCGTGATATTCGGTGAGCCCGGTGGCCGACTGTGCGCCGTGCGTCAGGCCGTGATAGCCGCGCACGTGGGAGATCACTAGCGACTTGCTCGGTTGTCCCTGCAAGCGCCAGTAGTAGCGGGCGAACTTGAACGACGTCTCGGTGGCCTCGGCCCCGCCGGAGGTGAAGTAGGCGGCGGTGAGGTCGCCGGGAGTCAGGTCGGCCAACCGCGCGGCCAACTCGATGGCCGGCTGGTGGGAAAACCCGCTGGCCGTGTGGGCGAAGGCCAGGCGCCGCATCTGCTCCGACGCCGCGTCGGCCAGCTCGGCGCGGCCATGGCCGGCGTTGACGCACCACAGACCGGAGGTGCCGTCCAGAATCTCACGGCCGTCGGCCAGCCGCAGCGTGGCGCCGCTGGCGGACTCGACGATCACGGGACCGGTGCGCGCGTGGTGACCGGCGCGCGTGAGCTGATGGATCAGGTGCTCGATGTCCGCGGACGCCAACGCATCGCGGGTCGTGGATTCAAGCATGGGGCGTCCTAGGGGCGGCTGGTCGCGCGCGGCATGCTAGCACCGGCGTCGGGTTCGGCGGCCAGCTCGGCGCCGCGGCTCGCAATGTCCGCCTCACTGGCGTCGCCGTCGTGCGCGAGCAGTCGAATGCTCAGGTCCAGCGTGTCGCCACGCCGCAGGGTGGCGGCCTCGCGGGCAAACGGGTTCACGTTCACGGTGCCCCAGTCGTAGGCCACCCAGGGCACGCGCGCCGTGGACGCGTGTCCCAGGATGGTCAGGCCCGCCCTCGCGCCGTGCGACGCCGGACCCGACGCATCGACCCAGGCGGCTGTGCGGTTGGTGATCGCCGCCCCGCCGCTGCGACCTTCGGCGTCGATCAGGGTCCCGCCGTCGACCACACGCAGGCCAAAGGCCAGGCGCACGGTGAAGTAGGCGTGGCGCGTCGGCCCGATGGTGAGGTCCCAGTCGGTGGGCCGCAGCCGCGAGCGGATGTCGACTGCGTTCACGATGTCGCCGGGGCGAATGTCCGTGGTCCTGGTCTCCACGGCCAGCACGCGACGCCCGTCTGCCGCGCCCCACTCCTCCGGGCCCTGCCACTCGATCGTCTGCACCACGCGCAGGTGATCGGGGGCAAGCTCGGTGGCGTTGACATCCACGGCCCAGGTCCGGCCCGGGGCGCGGCCTTGAAACACATTGTTGGCGTAAAGGTTGTAGGTGCCGGACTCCGAAAGCGGGGATACCGCCGGCGTCAGCGGCGGGAACTTCGCCTTGAGCATGTCCGCGCCGACCGTGATCGAGTCGTGGTGCGGATGGTCAACGGGACTCTCGGCGGTCAGCGGCACGCCGGCGGGAGAGTACAGCGGGTAGAGATAGCACCGGTGCTCGCCTTGGGTGAAGGCGCCGATGGGCCGGCCGCGCCAGGCGACGGCTACCCGTCGCGCCTGAGGCGTGGCCGAACGGGGCAGATCGATCTGCTCCGTGGTGACCGAGAAGTACTCCATGTCCGTGCCTAGCCCTTCGCTCAGTTGACGGGCGCCCACCGGCGCAAGCTGTCGCTGGCTTCCAGACCCGCGTCTTGCCCGCTGGCAAAGGCGGACGCGATGAGGTTTCGCTCGCCCGCCACGATGTCGCCGCAGGCCCAGATGCCGGGGATGGGATTGCCGTCAACGTCCAACACGCGGTGGTCCTCGTCGCAAACCAGGAGTCCCTCATCGTCATGCAGGGGAGTGAACCTGGCCAGGAACTCGTCGTTGGGCACGAGGCCCTCGTCGACGAAGAAACCATCGAAAAAGAGCTCGCGCCCGTCAGCCAGGCGTAGACCGAGCAGGTCGCGTCCGCTGCCAATGTGAGCCTCGATCCGCTCGGTTTCGAGCCGCACGCCGCGGCGCTCCATTTCCGTCAGCACTGCGTCCGACATGCCGTGGGCTCGTCCATTGGTCAGCACGGTCATCCGGTGAGTGAAATCCTGGGCGCCGTGCACGACGTCGAAGATATAGTCCCCCACGCCGACGATGGCGAGCTCCTGGTCGGCGTGCAGATGACCGTCGCAGCGCACGCAGACGTGCCACCCGCGGTGGTTGCCGGCGTAGCGGAAGACCACGCCGTACTTTGCGTAGGCCCGCTCCGCCGAGGCTTCGATCTCGATGTCGGGCCAAGCGTCCTCGAACCCGGAGGCCACGACGACCGTGCGCGCCCTGACCGACTCCGTCGGTGGCGCCGTGCCGTCGCGGGGCAGCATCGCCGTCGACATGGTCACCGCCAGCGTGCCGTCCGGGGCTCTTTCGATATCTGTGACGTAGCCGGGGATGCGGCGAATCCCGATGTAGCGCGACTCGCCGTCGATGGTGACCTCGTGTTCCGGCTGCGCGTCGGTCCACTCCTTCAAGGCCCGGTTGAACGCCGGTCCGGTGATGCCCGGAAACACCGGAGCGTCCACGAACTCGACCGACTTCGACCAGAAGTGCCGGCCGCGTCGCAGGCTTACGGCCCCACCGTCGATCAGCGCCACGTGCCGCATCTGGTGCGCCGCGCTCACGGCGGCCTGGGTTCCTGCCGGCCCGCACCCGATCACCAGGACGTCGAACGGGGTTTCCGGCGAAGGCTGACTCATGGGTGCGCGGCCGTGGCGGTGGTCTCTCCCATCTCGGAGGCGTATGGTCGCATGATAGGGACCGCGAAAGTCTCGGTTGCAGCGGTGAGGCCAGATTGCGCGACGTAAGCATCGCCGGCGTCGGCTCGACCTCGTTCGGCAAGTTGCCGGACAACGGAATTGTCGAGCTGGCCACCCAGGCTTGCCGCGCCGCGCTGGACGACAGCGGCATTCCGCGCGATCGGGTGCAGGCGCTCTATCTCGGTAACTTCATCGGCGAGCGGCTGGCCGACCAGGGAGCCTTGGCGCCCATCGTCGCGCGGCGGCTGGGACTCGACGGGATCCCCGCCACGAAGGTGGAGGCCGCCTGCGCGTCCGGGGGCATTGCCCTGCGTCACGGCTACCTGACCGTCACCGCGGGCATCCACGATGTCGTGCTCGTGGCGGGGGTCGAGAAGATGTCGAACATTTCCACCGGCGACGTCACCGCCGCGCTGGCAACCGCCGGCGACGAGGGGCTGGAGATGCGCACCGGGCTGACGTTTCCGGGCGCCTTCGCCATGGTCATGCAGGCGCACATAGCGCGCTACGGCACCTCGCGCGAGCAGATCGCCGCAGTCTCGGTCAAGAACCACGACAACGGCGCAGTGAATCCCAAGGCCCAGTTTCGGAAGCCGACGACCATTGACCAGGTGGTCAATTCACGGTTTGTCGCCGAGCCGCTGCGGCTGTTCGACTGTCCGCCCATCAGTGACGGCGCGGCGGCGGCGGTGGTCTGCACCGCGGACATCGCGCGCCAGTACGCCAAGCACAGCGTGCGAATCCTTGCCTCGGGCCAGGGGTCGGGGCCGGTGGCGCTGTGCGGCATGGATGATCTGACGAGCTTTCCCGCCACGGTGCGCGCGGCATCCGAGGCGTTCGGGCAGGCGGGACTCGGACCCGCCGAGGTGGACGTGGCCGAGGTGCACGACTGCTTCACGATTGCGGAGCTGGTGGCGACCGAGGATCTCGGCCTGGTGGCGCGCGGCGACAGCGGCCGTGCTGCAGAGGCCGGCGAGACCGCCGTGGACGGCTGGTTGCCGGTCAATCCCAGCGGCGGGCTGATTGCCAAGGGGCACCCGGTCGGCGCCAGCGGCGTGGGACAGGTTTACGATCTCGCGCTGCAGTTGCGCGGCGAGGCCGCCAATCAGGTCGCCGACGCCCGCATCGGCCTGGCCCACAGCATGGGCGGCTGCGGCGCGGCGGCCACCGTGCACATCCTGGCCCGTGAGTAGTCCGCCTCGGCTGACGGTCTATCGCTGTCGTCACGACGGCCAACTGGCCATGGCGCGCGGCGATGTCTGCCCAATCTGTGGCCGCTCCGACCTGGAGCCCCACGAGATCGCCGGAGAGGGGCGGGTCATTGTTTGGACCACCATCCATGTGCCCCCGACGCGCTACGCCGACGAGGCGCCCTATACGGTGGCGATCGTCGAGCTCGAAGGCGGGTTGCGCACCATGGGGCGCCTGACCGGCGACGCCGGGCGCGAGCTTGGCGCCCACGTTCGGTTGCGCCGTGTAGATCCGGAACGTGGACCGACGTTCGAGGCTGCCGATCCGATTACACCGCAGGCCGATTCATCGTAGGGGCAGCCCTGGTGGCTGCCCCACAGCGCTACGTGGGAATAACCGGCAGCCTCAGGTGCGACGGGTGCATGTGCGCGTGCAGCACGGTCTGCGAGGCGGCGCGCATTTCGGTGTCGCTTGCCAGGTCGTTGCCTGTGTTCAGATTGCGGTCGTAGCACGGGAAATTCGATGACGAGATCTCCAGCCGGATGCGGTGCCCGGCGCGAAAGACGTTGCTGGTAACGCCCACGTCGATCTCGTAGCGATAGACCTTGCCCGGCTCCAGCAGCGCCGGCTCGGCCATGCCGTCGCGGTACCGGGCGCGCACGATGCCGTCGCAGGTGTTCATCGCGTAGCCGCTGGGTGAAACGTCCACCAGCTTGGCCGTCCAGTCGGTGTCGCGGCCGTCGGTGGCGGCGAACAGCACCATGGTGATCGGTCCGGTGACGTCCAGATCAGCTTGCAGCGGCTCCGACGTGTAGCAGAGCACGTCCGACCGGGCCTCGACCGGCCGCTGGTCGTACGGGCCCCAGGCGACGATCTCCGGCGTGCAGCAGGTGGTGCCGCCCAGCGTTTGCACCGGCAGCCGAGGGTCGTAGACGTAGCGATCGGGCGGCTCCTCGGCGGGCGGCGCGGTTGACAATGCCCCGTCGCCGCGCGCGGTGTTGGCGCTGCCCTCCGAGTGCAGGTACCACGTCTGCCAGTCGGTGCGCGCCAGCGGCCACTCGTGCTCGTCGCGCCACTCGTTGACGCCCATGGTGAACAGGCGCAGCGGCGGCTCCTCGCTCAGACCGTCGTCCTCGCCCTTGAGCCAGAGGTCGAACCAGCGCCGTTCGAGCTGTGTGAGGCTCACCAGCGAATCGACGCCAAAGTCGACGTCACCGAGCCGCGTGGACTCGGCCAGGCGATGTGGCCAGGGTCCGACGATTGCCCGGCTCTGGCGCGCCTCCGGCGTGCCGCCGAAGCGCCGCAGGTTGTTGAAGTTGTCCAGGGTGTCGGCGGCGTACAGGTCGTACCACCCGCCCATGGTGAGCGCCGGCGCCCGAATCTCGTGCCAGCGGTGGGAGACGCTGACCTCTTCCCAGTAGTCGTCATAGCGATCGTGCTCCAGCCAATCCCGCCAGAAGTCGAGGCGCCTCCCGGCCTGCAGGTCCAGGTCCGCGATGGGCAGCGTGTGAAACGCCTCGGTCCAGTTGTGAAAGGCGATGCTCTGCGCCGTGCGGGCGTTGGTGCGCATGCCCCAGGTGAGCGCCGTGGTGAGCTGCAATGCGCCGCCCGGCCGCACCAGTCCGCCCAGAAACTCCGGGCACACCACCCGCGGCGCGAGACAGGTGAGGAATTGGCTGCCCCGAGGCGCGCTGAGCCACTGCACCAGCCCGAGATATGAGGGGCCGCTCATGCCGATGCGGCCGTTGCTCCACGGCTGCCGTCCGATCCACTCGTGGGTGTCGAAGCCGTCGGCCGCCTCGTTGTGGAATGGGTAATAGTCGCCGTCCGAGTCCCAGCGCCCGCGCACGTCTTGGACCACGCAGGCATAGCCGTCCTGGGCGAAGGCGCGGGCCGACGCGATGGTTTCCGGCGTGTTGTTGTCGTAGGGCGTGCGGATGAGCACGGTTGGGAACGGTCCGGGAGCGTCCGGCATATAGATGTCGCCCGAGAGCTCCACGCCGTCGCGCATCGGCATCTTGGTGTCCAGCGCGTAGCGAACGCCGTAGGTGGGGTGCATGGCCGACCCTCGTGGACTGGCGCCAGCCACCCGGCCTAGATGACCTCCATACGTCCGTTCGTCCTGAGCTTGTCGAAGGACGTGGTTCGACAGGCTCACCACGAACGGCCCCGGTTCTCCCGTGAGTGGCCCTGTGTCGGGGGCGCGGATGACCGGCGCACGGCAAGCGCCAACAGTGTATCGGTCGCGCCGCGGGTTGCTGGGGTGGAGGCAGACCGCCACTATGCGAACGGCCGGTGCGCCGGGGTACGCCGCATGAATCCCTACGAACCCGTTTCCATCACTGACCTTTGCAACGTTCCCGCCGAGGTGGCCGGACCCGAAACGCCCGATCTGCTCGGGGCGCAGGACCTTCGTGGGCTGGCGTTCGACGTGGGCGATCCGGCGCAAGGCACGATTGCGCAATTCGGCCCCGGCGGTCACTCCGAGCCGCAAACGCTGCCGGTGGGACGCGTCGTGCACTCCCTCACGTTTGCGCACGCGCTGCTCGATACGGCCATTGCTCACGGCGGAGCGCCTGGCGGCGAGGTCGGTCGCTACACCTTCGTCTATGAAAACGGCTCGCGGGCGGAAGTGGCGCTGCGCGACCGGTTCGAGATCGGCTGGATTTCGCGCCATTTCCTGATGCGACCCGGCCAGCCGTATCTGGCCACGCGCGACGGCGAAGACGGGATGCAGCCGCGCTACGAGGGCCCGTACGACGAGCAACAACGGCGGATTACGGAGGTGGCCACGGGGCGGCTGCGGTCCTTCTACCTCTGGGCCTGGCGCAACCCACATCCCGAGGATGCGATTGCGAGCATCGAGATCAGCGGCGGTCCGCTGCCCTGGGTGCTGGGCGGAGTGTCAGCCGGCTTTGTCGATGAGGACCCGTTGGAGCGTGCGCCGCGCCGTCCGGTGCGGATCGAACTGTCGCGCCCCGAGGATGCCGAGAAGCCATTCGATCTCGACGTGCAGGTTAAACGCGGCTCGGCGACCTATGCCCAGCCGCTGCCGCAGGACCCCGAATCGTTCGTCGACGCGGTCGACAAGGGCTGGGGCGAGGCGAACAACCTCGCGTCAAGCCCGGCGTACACCGAAGTCAGCGCCGTCCCTTCCGCCGAAGTCAGCGTGACGCAGGGCGATGAGGTGCTCGGCACGGCGCGCTTTGGCGATCTGCAGGCCCAGGGCACGGTGCAGGCCTCGCCGCGTCTGCGGCTCAGCCTGCCCGAATCAGGCCGCAACTGGGTGCACACGCGCGTGCTCGACGCCGACACGGGTCAGCCGGTGCCGTGCCGCATCCACTTCCGCTCGCCGGAGGGCGTTCCCTACCAGCCCTACGGCCACCACCCGCACCTGTTTTCCGGCTTCTCGACCTGGGGCCGGGATCTCTTCGGCGACGTGCGCATGGACCAAGTCACCTATGCCTACATCGACGGCGCCTGCCAGGGCTGGCTGCCGCGCGGTCGAATGGTCGTGGATGTCGCGCGCGGTTTCGAGTACGAGCCGTTGCGGACGGAAGTCGAGATCAAGCCGGGGCAACGCGAGCTGGATCTGCGCATTGGCCGCTGGACGAACATGAACGCCCAGGGCTGGTACAGCGGCGACACGCACGTGCACCTTCTGTCCGGCAACGGCGCGGTGCTCGAGTCTGCGGGCGAGGACCTCAACGTCGCCAACGTGCTCCAGTCGCAGTGGGGCCACTTCTTCAGCAACACCGACGACTTCACCGGGCGGCCCCAGGTGTCGGACGACGGCAAGACCATCGTCTCGTATGGCCAGGAGAACCGGCAGCACTTTCTGGGGCATCTGAACCTGCTCGGTCACACCGAGCCGATCATGCCGTGGTGCACCGATGGGCCCGGCGAGGCCGAGCTCGGCGGCCCGCTCCAGACCACCATGTCCCACTGGGCCGAGGCCTGCCGGGAGCAGGGCGGGACCGTGGTGCTGCCGCACTTTCCCTGGCCCAACGGCGACCCGGTGGCGCTGATTGCGCTGGGATTGGCCGACGCGGTGGAGATGTGCCGGCAGGTGCCGTTCGACCACGACGAGTACTACCGCTATCTCAATGCGGGCTACCGCCTGCCGCTGGTCGGCGGCACCGACAAGATGGCCGCGGATACGCCGGTGGGCATCTACCGCACCTATGTCCAGCTTGCCGAGGACATGCCCTTCACCTACGACGCCTGGCGCGCGCAGATGAGCGCCGGACGCACCTTCATGTCCAGCGGTCCCCTCATCGGGCTCAGCGTTGAAGGCCACGCCATCGGCGACACGGTGCATCTGCCGAGCAACGGCGGCACGGTGCACGTCGAGGCCTGGGCGGAAGGCAGCTTGCCCATCTACAACCTGCAGATCGTGCAGGAAGGCCGGGTCGTGGCCGAGACCGTGGCCTCCGACGGCGCCCGTCGGCTGGAGCTGAGCGAGCGGCTACGCGCGGACGGGCACACGTGGTTC
>DAOUKN010000219.1:0-5664 GCA_034421255.1 Chloroflexota bacterium
AACTGGCTGGCGCTCTCGACGCCGTTCGCGGACCAGACGCGGGCGCAGGTCACGTGGGACCCGGACGTGGTCAAGTCCTGGCGGATCATCGGCTACGAGAACCGGGTGACGTCGGACGCGAGCTTCGCGGAGGACCGCAAGGAGTTCGCGGAGCTGCCCTCGGGCACGGCCACGACGGTGTTCTACGAAGTGGAGCTACACGAGGGTGTACTCCGTGGCGACGATCTGACGTTGGGCAAAGTGGAGTTGCGCTGGGTGGTACCGGACACCGGCCAATCGCGCAGCCAGCAGGTCGAGGTGACGGGTCGCGACCTGGGATTCGGGAGCGCCGGGGTGGATCCGCTGCTGCGGTTGGGCGGCATCGTGGCGCTGGCGGCGGACCGCTACAGCAGCCTGCCGCGCGGCGCGGATGACGGCGCCGCGGGAGTTTCAAGCGACCTGGCGATCCTGCAAGAGGAGCTGGAGGCGCTGGCCGGTCCGTTGGGCGGACTGGACGCCTACCAGGACTTTCGCTTCTTGCTGGAGCGGATGGCGGAGCGGGCCTACACCGAGGCCCCGCCGGAACCCCGCTCGGGTTACAGCCGCTAGTCCATTCGCCGCCTGCCGGTTTCACTGACCGGCAGGCGGCGAGGGCTGCCGGAAGCGCGGTGCGAACCGATCACGGCGCGGTGGCCTAGAAGCGACAGACCCTCGAGTCGCAGGCTATTCTGAGGCGCGCTTGTCGGTTGAGAAATACCTGCCGCTGTTCTGGATGCCTCGATTGGCGTCCGACCGGGCACTTGGGATGGCCAAATATGCAACGTTGCCGAGCCGTTCCGCGAGGCCTTGATGGCTGAGGCGCAGCCGAACGACAACATCCGCTACGAGCCGGATGAGCGCCCCCCATGGCTGCTAGCCGGCGGCGCCGGCTTTCAGGCCGCGATGATCATGCTGACGCCGGTCGTTCTGACCGTCGTCATCGTGGTTCAGATTGCCGACCAGTCCGCCGACTACCTGTCGTGGGCCATATTTGCGGCGCTGATCATCAGCGGCGCCACCACCATTCTCCAAGCGGTCCGCGTTGGGCGTTTCGGCGCCGGGCACGTGCTCTTCATGGGCACGTCGGGGGCCTTCATTGCCGTCTGCGTCACGGCGCTGGTGAACGGCGGTCCGTCAACGATGGCGAGCCTCGTCGTGGTCTCCGCGCTGTTTCAGTTCTTGCTCGCCGCGCGACTCCCGCTGTTGCGACGCATATTCACGCCGGTTGTCAGCGGCACGGTGATCATGCTGATTGCGGTTACGGTGATGCCGCTCGTCTTCGACACGCTGACACAGGTCCCCGACGGCACCTCGTCGGCTGCCGCGCCGATCGCGGCGATTGCCACGCTGGGCACCGTGGCCGCCCTCGTGTTGCGTGCGTCGCCCGCTTGGCGGCTGTGGTCACCGCTCATCGGCATCATCGTTGGCTGTGTCGTCGCCGTGCCTTTCGGCCTCTATGACGCGCAGCCGGTGCTCGACGCGCCGTGGGTTGGAGTTCCGTTGCACGGTTGGCCGGGATTCGATCTGACCCCCGGGGTTGAATTCTGGGCGCTGCTGCCGGCGTTCATCGTGGTCACCATCGTCGGGGCGATTGAGACGATCGGCGACAGCGTGGCCATCCAGCAGGTATCCCGCCGCAAGCCGCGCGCGACCGATTTTCGGCTCGTGCAGGGTGCGCTCAACGCCGACGGCATGGGCAATCTGCTCTCCGGGCTGGCGGGCACGCTGCCCAACACCACCTACTCGAGCAGCGTGCCGCTATCCGGCGTCACGGGAATTGCCGCTCGACGCGTCGGAATTGCGATCGGCGTCATCTTCATCGTTCTCGCGTTCTTTCCCAAGGTCGCGGCCGTGCTGATCGCCATTCCGGGTCCCGTGGTGGCGGCCTATGTCACCGTTCTCATCGGGGTGCTCTTCGTGCAAGGGATGAAGATCATCGTCCAGGACGGTGTGGACCACCGCACGGCCGCCATTGCTGGGTTGTCGTTTTGGATTGGCGTAGGCTTTCAGAACCAGGTCATCTTCGCCGATCAGTTGGGCGACGGGTTCCTTGGCGTTTTCCTGAGCAACGGCATGACGTCGGGCGCTCTCGCCGCGATCATCATGATGCTGTTCATGGAATTGACCAGCCCGCGGCGCCGGCGGCTGCGGGTAGCCCTGGACATTGCGTCCCTGCCGCGGATCGACGAATTCCTGCGCGAGTTCGTGTCCAAGCGTGGCTGGAACGAATCATCGGCGGATCGGCTGGCCTCGGCCGGTGAGGAAACGCTGGCAATCCTGCTGCAGGGGAACCAAGACGCTGGCGGCGGCGAGCGAAGCCTTGCCGTCTCCGCGCGTGCTGAGGGCCAGGCGGTGGAAATGGAGTTCGTGACCGCACTGGAGGGCGAGAATATGGAGGACCGCTTGGCCTATCTGAGCGAACTGCCCCCCGTGCCGGATGAGCGCGAGGTCTCGTTTCGTCTGCTGTGGCACTACGCCTCGTCGGTGCAACACCAGAAATATCACGGCGTCGACATCATCACCGTGCGCGTCGGGCGGACGGACTAGCCATTTGCCGGGCGCCGCGGTGTGCGCCGGCCGGCGCGGTTTCTACAGCTGTTGGTCCGTGGTGAAATGTCGGGCAGTGAGCGGCCAAGTCTCCAAGGGAGCGGCGACATGACGGAATCCACCTACACGATGGGCTATGGCGAGGAATTTCGGCAGATGCTCGATCGGCGCAGCGCGGATTCCCATGCCGCACACCTCATGCCGCTGCTCAAGCCCGGCATGCGAGTCCTCGACTTTGGCTGCGGACCTGGAACCATCACGGTCGGTCTGGCCCGAGCGGTGGATCCCGGAGAAGTCCACGGTATTGACGTTGAGGAGTCACAGATCAACCTGGCGCGAGCCGCGGCGGAAGCCGGCGGTCACGACAATGCGACGTTCCATGTCGGCGACGTGACCGATCTGCCGTTCGACGACGAGACGTTTGACGCCGCGCACTGCCACGCCGTGCTCATGCACGTCCCGGACACGTCCGGAACGCTGTCGGAGGTGAAGCGCGTCCTGAAGCCGGGAGGCATCATTGCCAGCCGCGAGTTCATCGTGGACTCGTCGTTCCTGGAGCCAAGCACCGAGAACACCGCGGACGAGTGGGCGACGTTCGCCAACCTGCTTCGAGCGAACGGCGGCCATCCTCAGATGGGCAAGGAGCTGAAGAACAAGCTCATCGAGGCCGGGTTTTCCGATATCACGGCCACCGCTTCCTTCGACATCTTCAGCGCGCCGGCGGACGTCGCCTTCTTGCACGCCTTCATCGGTGACTGGTTCTTTTCGTCGGAAGTGATCGCGGCGGCGACGAAGCACGGGATAGCCACGCAGGAGCAGTTCGATCTATGGCGCGCCGAGCACGACGCGTGGAAGGAGCATTTCGGCGCCGTCGGAGCGCTTGCCTTCGGCGAGGCGATAGCCGTCAAGCCCTGAACTCGTCCACTGATGGATGTCCTGGGCTTGGGATGTTGCCTGAGGCGACGCCCGCTTTGGCTCAGCCCGGATCCCGGGCGTCATTGTCTCGGGGTGCGCGTCCGGTCGGTCCTAGCAGGCCGCGACGTCGTCGGCGCCGACCACGGTCACCGGCACGTCGATCTCGCTAAACCAAGCCACGTGTTCCTCAACCATGCCGAGCGTCACGACATAGGGCCCCGGGCTGGCTGGAACCTGGATGGTGCCCTCGAATACGAATCCGGAACCGGTCTCGATCTTCGGCCAGGAGTATCTCTGCTCGTTGTGGCGCACGAGCAGCCGCGTTTCGAGAGCCCCCAGGTCGTCGACGATGAAGCGGTCGGTGGGGATTGACCAGCGCAGGCCAAGCCGATGGTCGGGGCCCCAGGCCTTCGTGCCGGAATTGAGCGCTTGGACTTGGACCAACGCCGACTGCCCGGCGCGAAGGCATGTCGGCAGTGTCAGGACGCGGAGGTCGGACGCCTGCAGCGGCCGGGGGCCATACGCCGACCGAGCGACGATTTCAATGTCGACCGCGGCAAGCTGCGTCTCGTCGACCGACAGCCGCAATCGATAGCGACCTGGGGTCGCCGGTGTGCGCGTGACGAGTTGCTCGAGAGTCTGCGCCGTGGCGCCAGCGGGAACGATGGGAGGCATTCGCAGATTGATCGACTGTCTGATGGACTCGCTTCCGTCTGCGGGATCCCAGACCAACTCGCCGGCGCGCGCGCGACGGCCTGGCGGAGGGCGCCAGGGATGGTCCGCGAGATTCTGCACGGTGACCGGCACAAGGATGTTCGAGCTGGGCGGGGACGTTGGCAGCAGCACAGGTTGAATGTCGACGTCGGTCCAGGCATTCGTCGACGCGACGACTTCCGGCCCGAGATGACTCACCACATGCTGGTCGGTTTCATGCGTTTGCGCTTCCGGCCGAACCGACTCGATGGTGGCCTGCCAGGCGTCGACCTGGTCGTCGGAGAGGTGCTTCCGGTCGAGCACGACCGTGCGTACGCCGAAGGCGATGAGCGCGTTCAGAATCTCGTGCCGGTTGTCTCTGGTTGCGCCGTTGATCGCTCGCGCCAGATAGGTTGCGCCCCGCGACTCATAGCCCGGCGTACCGTCGAGGACCGGCTGGCGGCCGCCGTTTAGCGACGACCAGGTGCGATGCACGGCGGCATCCAGTGTGACGTCCTCGTCGCCGCTGACTGGAATGAAGGCAATGGGGCCGTCCGGCATCTGTGCCAGAGCTGCCTCGAGATCCTGGTCGCGAGGAAGATCGACAACCGGCACCGGAATCCGCGCGAACTCGACGGCAAGGATGCCAAGCAGGACCACCGCGATCAGGTGCGCCGTCCAGCGCTTGAGTCGATGCCAGCGATAGAGGCGGTCGACGGCGATGGCCGCAAGAAACGCCATGGCCAGCACCATGCCCGCGGCGAACAAGGCCGTAAGGCGCATCGCGGCGAATCCAGGGATCAGCGCGTGGGCCGCCGCGTACGGGAGACTCCAGCCCGTGAGTTCGTGGTTCCACCACAATTCAGGTCCCAGGGACAGCACAAACATGAGAAGGCCCATTGCCCCGAGGGCGATGGCAACGGCGCGGGGTCGGCGGGCGATGCCCGCGATCAAACCAAGCGCGGCCAGCACGGCGGGCCCGATGGCGGGGAAGACGGGCTCGGTTCCGGAGACATTCCTCGCCACCGCCTGAAACCAACGCTGCGACTGTGTGATGTGGGGCAGATACTGCGGCAGGTGGGCGCTTTGAAGTCGTGCGTCGTTGAGCGTCCGGACGTCCTGATTGTCAAGCCAGAACCCCACGTACCCCATGAGGAGGGGGATGAACGGCAGGGCCGCAGCCAGCGACCCGGCCGCCGCCTTGAGGTATAGCTGACGGTCAAGGCCCCTGAGCCGGCCACTCAGCGCCGCGGCGACGATGAGGGCGAGCAGCGTGACGAGCGCGATGAAGCCCCCATAGATTCCCGTCGCCAGCTGAACGAATACGCACAGCCAGGCTGCACTCACCTTCCACCACGCCGGCCGTCGCACGAACCAGAACCAGAACATCATGGCCAGAGGGGTCCACCAGAAGATGGAGAGGGTGTGGAACTGAAAAAACTCCTGCTGAATCGGCGCGTAGGCGAAGATGAAACCGGCCACGACGGCGGG
>DAOUKN010000220.1:0-7332 GCA_034421255.1 Chloroflexota bacterium
ATGGATCGCCTGACCACGCAAAGCGACCTGCACTTCGCCATCGACGAAGCCTTCCGGACTCACGACGTCGAGATTCCGTTCCCGCAGCGCGATCTGCACGTGCGCTCGATAGACCGTGACGCGGTGCTACAGCACGCGCCAACCGCCACAAACGGATCGCCGAAGGCGTAGTGGCCCGAATGACCAAGTTCCAGCGCTGTCGGCACCCGGCAAACCGCGCCATGATATGTCCGGTTATTTTGACTGGTTGATATCGAGATCATGCGCGTCGTGACAGCTACCGAAGCCAAGGCCCGCCTGGCCGAGTTGCTGCGCGCGGTGGAAGGCGGCGAGACCGTCGCCATCACCCGTCACAACAAGGCGATCGTGCACCTGGTGCCGGCGCAGGCGCAGGATCACGCCTCCCGCGCCGCGGCCGTGGAGCGTTTTCGACAACAGCGCGCCGGCTGGAAGCCCATTGACATGTCCACCGAGGAAATCCTCGCAGCGCGCCACGAGGGCCACCGCTGGTAGCCGCGTTCGTCCTCGATGCGTCCATAGCCGCCGCCTGGCTGTTCGACGACGAGACCGAATCGCGGGCCGAGGCGGCGCTGGCGCATCTGGAAGACACCGAGGCGCTGGTCCCGCGGCACTGGCATCTGGAGGTGCGCAACGCTTTGCTGGTCGCCGAGCGGCGAGACCGGCTTTCCGCCGACGAGGTCGACCAGCGTCTGCATGCGCTGGCGGCGCTCCCGGTCCAAACCGACGACGAGCCCCGCCTCGACGTCGCCCTCGCGCTGTCCAGGGCGCACGGTCTATCCATCTACGACGCGCTCTATCTTGAGCTCGCGCAACGCCACACGGTGGCGCTCGCCACGCTGGACGCAGCCCTGGCTCGTGCCGCCGAGGCCGAAGAGTTGGCACTGATCTAGCCCAACGGGCGCCCACCAGGGGCGCCCTTACGCGAACCCGGATACGGCGTGGCGCCAGTCCGCATCCGGTGGCCCGCGCTGCGTTCAGCGTGGGACCGGCCGCGGGTGGGTCTCCCAGGCTGCGCGCAGCCTGGGCCACCGGACGACTTAGTGCGGAATGCCCAGCGCGTGCATGCGCCGGTGGATGGCCTCGCGGGCCTCGTGGAACGGCCGCTCGAGAAACGCCTGATGGTCGGCCTCGCCGTGGTGGTGGCTGGCGTGACCCGCCGGGTATTGCGTGCTGCGGTGGCGGATGTAGTCCAAGCTGCCGTCAATGAGGGTCAGCATGTATTGCGCCGTGGCGTCGCTCCACATGGACCACTCGGCGTTACGGTCCGCCACGTATACCGGCGACGTATGCGCGAACCGCTGCCGGTGCCAGACGTCGTGGTGCTCCGGGGCGTCGAAATAGGTCGGCCCGCCGCAACGCGCCGCGAGCCAGGTGGGCGCCGCGACCTCCAGCGTCTCGGACAGCCGCAGGTGCCGCGCGCCGCCTGACGCCTGCGCTTCGGCCACCACCTGCCCTTCCCGCACGATCTGGAGGCTGTGGACCGGCAGGATCGACTCGACCGACGCCTCAACCGTGACGCTTCCGCCGTCCCCGTCCATGTGCAACGTGTCGCCCGGCTCGTGGCCCTCCACGCGCAAGCTGATGAGCGGCCCGCCGCTGAGGAAGGTGCGCCCCGCCGCCATGCCGGCGCACCACGACTCATAGCTGAACGGCTCGTCCGACGGCAGCCGCACGTACGTGCGATAGAGCCCGACCGGCACCTCGGACGACATCTTGTCCGTGCCCCCGACCAGCGGCAGGCGGTAGCCGCCGTTGAGGTAGCGGTAGTACTCGGTGTGCGCGAAGGGTCCCTGCGTCAGCATTTCCACCGCGTCGGCGCGACCGGTCGCGATCAGGGCGGCAGGCTCGCCATTGGGAAACGGCAGATGCGGGATCACCACCGTGCCGCCCTGGGCGTGACAAGCGTCGGCCCAGTGGGAGAGCGTGGTCTCCATCGATCCGCCCGGCTCCGCCTCGGTCGGCCCGTCGGAGCACCAGGGCATCACCAGGTCCTTGAGCCCCAGCAACGTCAGGTGCCCCAGGAAGTGCTGCCGGTTCTCCTGCGAAACGTAGACGATCGTGCGGCCGTCGTCGGACACGCGCGGTCGGCCAATGAAATCCTCGGAATTCGTGAAGAGCGAGCCCCACTGCGACTGCAAGACGTTGACCACGTTCAGGTCTTCCCCGGCGGCCTCGACGTTGGCGCCGTCGCCCGAGAGGAAGTGCACGTGGGTGTCGCCGCTGTACCAGCCCTGGGCGTTCATGTCGGTCCAGCGATCGAGCGTTAGCTCGAGCTCGCGCTGCCCGGGCTTGATCTCGATCTCGGCGCGCAGCGGCTCGTACTCGAACCCGCGGGCCACGTCCACCAGCACCCGACCGGTGGGCAGCCAGCCTTGGCAGCGGCCGTCGATGTAGGCGTAGGTGGCCTGGTCCAGCCGCAGGTCGCCACCCACGTCGACGTGCCAGGTGTCGTGCTCGGCGTTCAGGTGGGCGTGATGCCCGTGCGGTTGGTAGGGCACGCCCTCCGGCGAGCGGAAGTGAATGCGGCAAGGCACCGGGCGCCCGCTGGCCGCGTCGACGACGCGCGTGTGCACCCAGGCTCGTCCAGTCTCCGACGCACGCACCGTGAGCCGCTCGGATGGCTTCAATTCACCCTTGGCCGTCAACTCGCCGAAGCGCACCTGGCCCAGCGCCTCGCCCTCCAGCTCCACGCGCACGGTGGCCGAGGGTGTAGCCGCGATTTCGCTATAGGCCGGACTGCTGCCCGGGTTCTTGGGCTCGCCCCAGCCGGCGGTGTCCGAAGTCAAGAACGCCTCCGGATCGCGTGGCAGCGGGTGGGCGTGGGTGGCGGTTCCGCGGTCCACCGACACCTCCACCGCAAATGGCCGTTCGGCGTCCTCGGTCTGCGGCAATTCGACGACGACCGCCCGGCGTGCGTCGGCGCGCAGCGGGTCCTCGTCGACCGTGCCCATGCAAAGGCCGCAGAGGACGACGGCGCGATCGGTGGGACGCACTTCGACCGCCGCGATCTCAACGTCGGGCCGTGGGTTTCGCCAGGGAAAGAGCGAGAACGCGGGCAGCGGCGGCGTGCCCACATCCGTGAGTGCGCGGCCCATGCCGTCGCGCTCCACGACGTCGCGCGGCGCGGCGGGTGGGTCGGCTTGCGGCAAGGCCAGGAATGGCGCGCCGACGCGGAACATGTCGGTGGTGTGCGCGGTCACTCCGATCTCGAAGCGCTCGCGAATCGGGATGTCCTGCGTCTCGCCGTCCGCGAAGTGCACCCGGTAGACGGCAACCGTGTCGCCGGGCAGATCGCCCTCTGGCAGATTTGATGACGCTAGTGAGTGCGCGAAGGTCAGCGTGACGGCCGCGCGCCCGATCTCGATGCGCTGTGGCTCCGTGTGGCCCTCGGAGCCGAACAGGGCGACCTGTGAGGCGGAGGCGTCGCCGATGTCGAACGGCAATCCCCGCACGTCCCGCCGTCCGAGCCAGCCGCGCCCCTCGTCGCCGAGCAGGCTCACGTCGGCATTGCACAGGGAAGCAATCGTCAGCGCCTCGTAGTCGGACATGGGGAACCTCGCGCGACCGGCCGGCGTGCCGCGATGGTGGCGGTCCGGCGCGCAGGCGTCAACGTGGCGCGCCCACGGCGCGTTCGCCCTTTGCGGCAAGCGTCAGCATGTCGTCGGCAACAATGCACGATGTGGCATGGTTCGCCGCTCGAACCGAGCGGTGCACGGGCACCGGAGGAATACAGTCATCGAAAAGAGCGTCTGGATAGCCGAACTCAGGACCTTTGCCACGCGCGCGCGTCAGCGCACCCCAACTCCAGACCGGTCCGCGCTCTCAGCCGAGGATGACCAACAGCGCCAAATCATCGGCAGCGAGTTCTATCACTGGGGCTGGAGCGACGACGGCGGCCTCAACCGGATTCAGGGGCAGCGTGAGATTCTTGGCGGTGCTGCCGATACTCCGACGATCGTGTTCTCCACCAACTGGCCTGGCCTCGTCGCCGCGCGAGAGCTTTTGCCTGACGATCCGGCGAGCCCAGTGGTTTGTCTGTTGCAAGCCGAGTTCGCGGAGTTCAATCAGCGCATGCTTGACCAGGCCGCTCGCAAGCAAGATCGGTGGCATGCCGCGCTTGAGAGCCCTGGTCAGACATCGCTAGACGATCTTGACATCCTAGGTATCGGGACTGGTGACACCCGCTTCGACTACGCCGAGTTCTGCGTCCACGTATGGAGCCACTTTGTCCATCCATTGGCAGAGGATCCTCAGCCGGATTCACACGACGAGGACTCCGTCGGCGGTGACCCCGGAGGCATCGAAGGCTGGCCGAGCACGGACTTGAGCGCGGTGCAGCAGGAGTTTCCCGAGGTGAGTTCCCAGGAATTCCGCGTTCATGTTGTCGGCGACTTGTGGGGTCCACAGGCCGGATCCAGCCGTGAACACCTCTGGCGCTGGGACGGACACAAGCTGGAATTGCTCCGAGAAGACTCCAGCCTCCGCATCTACTAGGGCATACCGCCCGGTACCCGGTCCGTCAGCGCTTGAGCGGGTGGTCGTCGCCCAGCCTGGCCTGAATGGGCTCCTCGTACAGGTGACTGGCGTCGGTGCGGATGTAGTGGCAGGCGTAGGCCCGCCGCCAGGCGTCGCTGGTGTTCGGCGCGGACATGTGGAACGTCAGCAGGTGGTGAAAGATCACGCCGCCCGCGCGCACCGGCGCGTGCACGGGCGCGGGCAGATCCAGCCGCTCCGGTATCAGGTGCGTCGTTCCGCCCTCCCACACATGCCGCACGGCGCCCTCAAGATGCGAGCCGGCGAAGTACTGCATGCAGCCGTTCGCCTCGGCGGCGTCGTCCAGCGCGCACCACACGGTCACGCCCCAGTCGGCCGGGTCCACGCCGAAGTGGGCATTGTCCTGGTGCGGGGGTTTGGCGCTCCCCTGCCGCGGCGGCTTGAGGAACGCCTGATCGGTGTACAGGCGCAGCGGTTCGCCGATGAGCTGGCCCACCATCTCCAGCAGCTCCGGCGCCTCCGCGTGCCGGCGGAACGCGGCGTCATGCGGCGCCAACTCGTTCAGCTTGCGGGGCAATGCGCCGTCGGTGGGAGCATCCGGCTCGAGCTGCACGCCCATGCGCTGCGCCACCTCGCCACCGGTGTCGGAGGCAATGGCGTCAATCTTGCGGCGCATTTCCGCCACCTGGTCCTCGGGCACCACGCCCTCCACGACCAGGTAGCCGTCGGTGCGGAATTGAGCGACTTGGGCGTCAGTTAGCGGCATTGGCGCATCGTCCGAGGAGGACGGTTCGTCCTTACTCTAGCGTTTCCTCGAGGATCTCCGCCGCCTGCGCCTCGCGCCGCCGGCGTAGCGTCTCCCGCAGCGCCGGATCGGCCGTGGCGAGAATCTGCGTTGCCAGGATCCCGGCGTTCACCGCGCCGGCCTTGCCAATGGCGACCGTGGCGACGGGGATGCCGCGCGGCATCTGCACCGTCGACAGCAGCGAGTCGAGGCCATCCAGCGACCACGCCTGCATAGGCACGCCGATCACGGGCAGCATGGTGTGCGCGGCCACGACGCCGGCCAGGTGCGCCGCGCCGCCGGCGGCGGCGATGATCACGCCCAGACCGCGCGCCTCTGCCGTGCTGGCGTATTCCGCCGTTTCGGCAGGCGTGCGATGGGCCGAAAGCACCCGCGCCTCGTGCGCGATGCCCAGCTCTTCCAGGGTGTCGGCAGCAGATTTCATCGTGCCCCAATCGGAGGCGCTGCCCATCAGGATGCCGACTTTCGGGTCCGAGGATTTGTCGCTCATAGGTCCGTTACTCGCCTTGGGCCAGGGAATACGCGCGTGCGCCGTCAAACGTACACAAGTGCTCGGTTTTGGTGAAGTCCAGGTCCGTTGCGGCGATGCGCCCCAGAAGCGCGACGATCTGCCCGTGGTCGACGGCCGCGCCGTCGTCGCCCATGAACCGGGCGCGCCACTGGTCCACCAAGAGCCCGTCGGCCACGTTCTCGGGCCAGACCTGGGCGCCCCGGTTGCTGATCATCCGCAGGGTCAAGCCGGCCCCGTTCGTCGTCTGAAGCTGCCGCGCCAGGTCCGCGGGCTCTCCGCCGCTCCAGTCTAGGAACACATCCACGCCCACCGTCTGCTTGGCAGGTTGAGCGCTCGGGACCGACGCCGGGTGCACCGGGGTTCGGCCGCCGACTCCGTAAACGGCGACGGGCAGCGTTTGGGGCAATTCCCCGATGCGGTCGGCCACGGCCTTGCCGAACTCACGCGTGCCGACCTTGGCTTTGCTGTACTCCGGCGTGTGGATGTCGTAGGTGTGGATGCCGTCTTCCAGGGTCCGCAGCCAGGCGTTTTGCACGCGACCGGCCACGTCGGCCTGGCCGATGTGATCCAGCATCAGCACGGCGGCATTCAGCAAGCCCGACGGATTGGCCAGGTTCTGGCCCGCGCGGCGCGGCGCGGACCCGTGGATGGCCTCGAACATCGCCGCGCTTTCACCGATATTGGCGGCGCCGGCGAGACCCACCGATCCCGCGATCTGCGCCGCCACGTCGGACAGGATGTCGCCGTAAAGGTTCGGCAGCACCACCACGTCGAACATCTCCGGCGTGTCGGCCAGCTTGGCCGCACCGATGTCCACGATCCAGTACTCGGCTTCGATGTCCGGATACTCCGCCGCCAGCTCGTCGAAGACGTCATGAAAGAGGCCGTCCGACAGCTTCATGATGTTGTCCTTGGCGAAGGCGGTGACCTTGGATCGACCGTGGTGGCGCGCGTATTCGAACGCGTAGCGGATGATGCGCTCGCTGCCGGGGCGGGAGATGAGCTTGAGCGACTGCATCACGTCGGCGGACTGCTGGTATTCGATGCCGGCGTAGAGGTCTTCCTCGTTCTCGCGGATCAGCACCACGTTCATGTCGGGGTGGTGTTTGGTCTGGATGTAGGGATGGAACGTGGCGGCGGGGCGCACGTTGGCGAAGAGGCCCAGCGCGACGCGCGTGGTGACGTTGAGGCTCTTGAAGCCGCCGCCCTGCGGCGTCGTGATCGGCGCCTTGAGGAAGACCCGCGTGCGCCGGATGGACTCCCACGCGGCGTCGTCAATGCCGGTGGTGATGCCGCGGCGGTAGACCTTCTCACCGATTTCGATGACTTCGGGCTCGATGCGCGCTCCGGCAGTCTCGAGCACGTGCATGACTGCCGGCATGATCTCGGGGCCGATGCCGTCCCCATAGGCCACGGTGATCGGGGTCTTCTCGGTCATTCAGGACTCCTGCGCCAGGCAACGGCGCCTAGCATATCGCCGCCGTCACCAGGCGTCGCTGCG
>DAOUKN010000221.1:0-5952 GCA_034421255.1 Chloroflexota bacterium
GGGCTCGCAAGGGCCCCAGGGTTAATCGGTCTGTCCCGGCCCGGGCTATGCCCTCGGACATTCCGAGAGTCCTCGGAACATACCCGCCCTGGCACATACAAGGGTCGGGGTGAAGGGGATTCGCCCGTGAAATCGATCCGCACCACGTGCCGACGGCGCCCCAGAGGTCCCAGCTCGCGCGCGCCCGCGGCTTGGAACATCGGCCTGAGCCCGCCAAAGCGGTAGCTCGGGGAGTCGGGATCGACGGGATAGGCCTCCACCGCCGCCGCGCCCTGCTCGCGGGCATAGTCCAGGGCGGCTCGCAGCAGACGCGACGCCATCCCGCCGCCGCGCAACCGCCGCGGCACGTAGAAGCACGTGAGCGACCAGACCGACGGATCGTCGGCGTTGGCGGCGCCCGGGACTGCCGATGTCTTGGGCCGGGGGAACGTGGGGCGCGGCGCGATGGAGCACCAACCGACGGGCTCGCCGCCGGCGTAGGCCAACAGACCCACCGGCACGCCCGCCGTGACCCGCGCCCGCATCCCTGCTTTCCGAGTTGTTCTATCGAGCCGCCGGTTCTCCTCCGGCGTCGCCCGATACGGCATGCACCAGCAATACGACGGCCCGCCCCGAGACTCGAACAGCCGCTCGAAATCGGGCCACGTCGAGACATCAACCGGTCGAAACGTCAGGTCGGCGGGCAGTTCGTCACTCATGAGGCAACCCTAGCGACGTGGGATGCCGGGCACATCTGGTCGAACGGGCAAGTAGTGTGTATCGCGCGTACACCCTGCTAGCCGCAGGCCGAGAGTCCCGATGTCCAGAGTTCAGTCGAGCATCCCTGAGGACGACCGCGACCGGTCTGTACAACGGGCGGGACCGTTCAAATCCCCGGAGGACCTTCGGAGGTTCTTCGACGAGTGCGACACCCGCCGCAGTGCCGGTACGGAACCCGATTGGGACGAGCACTTGCACACGATTGAAGCGTCGCGCGCGGCGGGACTTGCCAACGACTGACTTTCGTCGATACCGATTTGCGCACTTTCGCCGTTGGGCTGTGAATCACAGAATATGTGAAACTGTGACGATGAAGAACATCACCGTCTCCGTGGACGAAGGCACCTACCGGCGCGCCCGCATCCGCGCGGCGGAGCTGGACACGTCGGTTTCGGCGCTGGTGCGCAACTACCTCATGAGCGTGGCTGGGGATGGCGCCGAAAGACTGGCTTCGGCCGCACCCGGATCAGAGGCGGCGGTCGAGCTCCGGCGAAGGGAGTTGGACGACGTGCTGGCGGACTTCGATGCGCGCGGCGTCGGATTGGACCCGCGGGATAACTTGCCGCGAGAGGAGCTGTACGACCGGGCGCGGGCAAGGGCCGAGATCGCATCAGAGCGACAGGCTCCTACGGAGCAGTAGCAGTCGTGCGCCTCGTCGATACCAACGTGCTGCTGAAGATTCTGGCTCTGGGTGATCGGCAGATCGTCACGGGTGAAGTTCGCCCCGCCGCTGAGGTAGTTGCGCAACCGCGAGAGCCGCAAGCGACCAGCTGACTCCCTTCGACGTTCTGCTGACCGTCGACGGGCGGCGTGACATGCAATCGTCGTCGAAGCGGTGTTTGCTGCGTCTTGAGAGTCAGCCTGCCATCACCAGCGGCTGGATGCCGGGCTTGCTGGTCCCGCGTCGAATCCGCCGATTCGCCTCCGGTGTCACCCGATACGGTATTCACCAGCGATACGACGGCCCGCCTCGCGCCAGTCTATTCCTTCGGTCACGAAACGTCCCCGTTCCTCACGGCATCCACGAATACGCTAAAGCTTGGACTGCGCTGAGCGATGGTTTGTGCGTCCAGCTTGATTGCAATCTCCTCGGACACCCGAGCAGTGTATAGGCGGCGATCGCCGAGTAGGTTCTTTAGGTGAAGCTTCGGGTTCTGAATCTCATCCGGCCGGGAATAATCGACGTGCCCTAGAGCGCGCCCAAGATAGCATCGCAGCCTCGTGGAGTCGGCAAAGTACCAAGCCTCAAGATGTCGCCGTGCATATGCAAATTGAACCGTTGCTTTGATCTCGTTGCCCAACCTTGATGACAGCTGCTCCTGGAATGGCCTTAGTACTTCTTCGGGCGACTTACCGTCAAGGTCTACGAGGATCACGAATTTGTCCGGAAATTCACAAACGCTCTCATACCACGCAGCCTTTATGAGCCTTTCTGCCATCTGGACCCTGAGCCCCATGTTCCTAGGAGGAACGCGGATGCTCTGGACCGTGACGCCTTCGTCTCGAAGGTACGCTACTAGATGGGGAAGTGCCCGTCTCTCAGTCTCACCTGAAGCTATGACAACGACATGTCTTGCCACTCGATCTAGCTCCCAAAACCTTTCGTCTCATAAAATTCCCCAAGACCAAATCCGGACGCTTCAAGAGCCTGTTGCACCTTGTCCGGATCACTTTCCTTAACGATAGTCGTACCCTCCTGACCGTTGCGTCTTACGATGTTTACAGCCTTAGGATCATTCAAGAAATCGAGCAGCAGTGGAGAGTGAGTCGTCACCATGATCTGGACTTGCCTGCACGCGTCCAGAAGATGTTCGGCAAATGCCAACAAGGCTGTAGGGTGGATATAGTTTTCTGGTTCTTCGATCCCAATCAAATTTGTCTCAGGTGCTCCATGCAGCGCCGTGACTAGTGCCAGCATACGCAATGTTCCGCTGGATACCCCCATCTGATTCACAGAAAACTCTAGTCCTGGTTCACGCTGAACAAAGTAGAAGCGATCCTCGGACTCCCTCGGCTCAATCTCCGACGTCAACCCTATGATCGCCTGGGTTGTCGCCACGATTTGGTCGAAGACCTCTGGTGACGAACTATGCAGCGCGAACAGAGTCTCCCCCAGGTTTCTCCCATAGGCATCAAACCTGCCCGAATCCATACCAGCCCAGTCACGACGCAACAGGAATGGGTTCGGATCGAAGAAGCCCCACCGGCTTATGAACTCCATGACTTCACGAGCTGGGAAGGATGCGTCCGCCGAGGCAGCGGCCAAGGCGCACGATGTTGGCGCCTGTTTCAAAGTAACTTGCCCGCCTTCATCTCCTGACCACCACCAGCCCTCGCCTTTATTCGAAGATAGCAGGTGAGCCGGTGGTGACTGGAAATCTAGATCGGTGCTATGAACATCTTCCTCAACGTGAAATTCATATCCATCTCTACCGATCAGAATCGACCATTCGTATGCTTTGCTGTCACCTTCCAAATGAACCACAAGCTCGATCTGTTGCGCTTCCTGCCCTTTCCAAGCAAGGTGCACAATACCTCCACGCGAATACACTGGCCCACGAAAGTCTCGTGATTCAACACCCTCGTGGAGGAAACGCAACGTATCAAGTATGGTGCTTTTGCCAGATGCATTTGCGCCAATGAATAGATTGAGATCACTCAACTCAATGGTGGTTTCCCGAAGACCTCGGTATTGCTTTGCGTGGAGTTTCGACAGCTTCACCGGCTATGTTTCCTAGAAAGACTGCCAGGAATGGCGCCTACGCTGCCAAGTATAACAGTTGTCCCATCGACTTCATTGGCACATTACCGCGCTTTGCATAGGATCTGCCGTTTTCGTCGTTGAAGTCTGGCTTCGCTAGAGGCGTCTTCTCTGATTGTGTTGGCACACAATAGCGACTCCCGGTCAATATAGCCGCCCATTTCGCTCGATGTCATGCGAGTATTCGACTTTCCCGTGCATCCGAGCTAAGTGCTGTCGGTCGACAATACGGAAGATACTGTGCGCAGCTCTCGCCGCGCACAGTCTCGCCACCGTGGAACTGAACTTCTGGCGTTGGAACATACGCAGCTAGCTGGACCGACGTCTTTGGGGATCGAGCATTGTGCATGTCCAGATGCGCCAGACAGTTCACAATGGAGCATTCTGAGCTTATGCCAGCACGGGCAGTGGCTAGTGCCGGCTACCGAAACGCTGGCCTGGCAACCTACCCCGCCCCATTCTCGGCCTCGGCCCCGCAGAGGTAGCGCCACCAGTCGTCTTGGAGGGCGGCGATGCGGTCGCTGGCGGAGCCTTGCCAGGCGTGGCGGTTCACGTTGTCGCGGAACAGGCGCCACATGTCCAGGCTGTCCCAGCCCGTGGCGTCGAAGTGTCCGCGCTGGGGCTCGGCGGGGTGGTAGCGCACCTTGAACATGAAGCGCGGCCGGTCGGTGAGGTTCGGTTGGGCGCAATGCCAGACGGCGTCGTGGATGAAGGCGATGCGCCCGCCCGGACCGGAGAGGTGCTTCTGTCCGGCGATGTTGCGGTAGCGCGCGATGTCGTGCCCCACCTGGCGCAGGTGCGACCCGGGCAGGATGAGCGTGGGCCCCATCTCGCGCGGCACGTCGTGGGTGAAGTAGGCGATCAGGATGTTGAAGCGGTAGAAGTCGTCTCGCGTCAGCCGCCGTCCGGCCCGATCGTGATCGACGTGCCAGGACTGGGCGCTTCGCTGGCCCGCGGGCGTGATGTGCAAGTACGAGTGGTCGTGGATGTAGGAGGGGCCGAGCAGGCTGGCCAGAACCGCCTTCACGCGCGGCAACTCGAGCACGGCCTGGGTGGCGGGCGAGGTGTCCAGAAACGCGTCGGGAATCTTGGGCTCCCAGCGGGCGTCGGTGGGCGCGCGGAGCTGTTCCTCGTGGACCGCGGCGTTGAGGTCCTCCGGCACCAGGTCGTCAAACTCGATGAAACCGTCCATGACGAACTGGGCCATCTGGTGCATATCCAGTCGGGCGGCGGTCTCGGCGGGCGGGGCGGCGGTAGTCATGGGGCGGGCACCATCCTCTCCAGCACGAATTCGTGGTCCAGGTAACCGGGATCGAGCTCGTTGGGCGGTTGGGGGAACTGGATGACGCGCCAGCCGTCGCGCATGGCGTCCACCACGCTGGCGTAGGGCGGTTCGTCGGCGTCGCCGGTCTTCATCTGGTCGTCGACGGGCTGCGCACCGTCGAACAGCGCCCAAGCCACGACCGATGCCGTGAGGTTGAGATTGTTCGAATGCAGGATGAGGATTTGCTGGCGTTGCTCGGCCATTTGACCCTCGTCTCGATTCCGGCGGATTCACGTTCGCCGGATCGCGGCGACGCGCCACGGTCATTATCCAACGCATTGAGCCTGTGCGCGACGGGGAATCCGTTCGACAGGGCGCCAGGCCAAATCGGATAGGGCGTAGATTCCCGCTCCCCGCGTTTCGAGACTCTTAAAAAAGGTAGGGGCGGTTCGCGAACCGCCCCTACTCACGGCCTAACCGGTTCAGCGGCCGCTAGATTCCCGCCCCGTATCGCGCACGCCGCAGGCGCTTCGTGGGAATGCCGGAACCGACGTTGTGTCCTAGGCTTCGCCCGCCGCAGCCGCCTGAACCGCCCGGCGCAGGCCGGTGAAGGAGTCGTGGGAGTTCTGCGCGCGGCTGTGACCTTCCGGGTGCCAGTGGGTTTCCAGGCTGATATGGCCGCGGTAGCCGTCGTCGATCAAGGCGCGCATCTGGGCCGGCCAGTCGAGGTCGCCCTGACCGATGGCCGTCCACGCGGTGAGCCCCGAGGCGGCATCGACCACCGTGGCGTCCTTGGCGTGGACGTGCGCCATCCAGCGCTTGACCGCCTCGTAGCCCGGGCGGAAGTCATCGCCGCCGGAGACAAAGTCATTGGCCGGGTCCCAGATGGCGCGCACGGTCGGATGGTCGACGGCCTCCAGAATCGCCGCCGTGTTGACGCCGGTATTTCCGAAGCAGCTGCGCACGTTCTCCACGCACAGCGTGAGCCCCAGGTCTTCGGCCCGACGGGCGGCGTCGAGCAAGATCGCCCGGATCGCGGCCAGGCGCGCGGCGGGCAGGCCGCCGCCGTCGGGAAGGCGGGGGCTGGGGTTGTCGCCGCCCACGTCGCGCCGGCCCGTGAAGAGCCGCACCCGCGGACAGCCGATGGCCGCGGCGAAATCCATCGCCG
>DAOUKN010000222.1:0-3651 GCA_034421255.1 Chloroflexota bacterium
GTGGGCAGTTGATGGCCAAGGACCGTGGTCTGGCCACGCTGCGGCTGCCGTCGGGCGAAATGCGGCAGGTCCCGCTGGCCGGAATGGCCACCGTGGGCCGCGTCGGGAACCAGGATCACAGCAACCAATCGGCCGGCAAGGCGGGACGCATTCGCTGGCGACGCCGCCGGCCGCAGGTGCGCGGATCGGCCATGACGCCGCGCGATCATCCTCATGGCGGCGGCGAGGGGAAGGCCCCGGTGGGACTCCCCGGCCCGAAGACGCCGTGGGGCAAGCCGGCCCAAGGTCGACGGACTCGCCTCGGGCGGCGCCGCAGCGATCGCTTTATCATTCGACGCCGCAGGAGATAGGGCAGCATGTCACGAAGTTCCAAAAAAGGTTGGTACATCGACCCCAAGCTGGAGAAGCGCGTGGCCGAAGCGAGCCGCAGCCGGCAAAAGCAGATCATTCGCACCTGGAGCCGGGCAAGCGTGATCCATCCGGAAATGGTTGGGCTCACCATCGCCGTGCACGACGGTCGCCGCCACGTGCCCGTGTACATCACGGAGAACATGGTGGGCCATCGCCTGGGCGAATTCGCACCCACGCGCACCTATCGCAGCCACAGCCAGGCCGGGTCGCGCGTGGCGGCGCAGCAGCAACAGGGAGCACGCTAGGGGCATGCAAGTTTGGGCAACGGCCAAGTACGTGCGCATGGCGCCGCGACGCGCGCGCCTTGTGGCCAATGAGGTGCGGGGATTGCGTCCCGAGGTTGCCCTGGCCACGCTGGCGCACCTGCCCCAGCGCGCGGCGTTCGAGATTGCCAAGGTGCTGAAGTCGGCGCTGGCGAACGCTGAGCACAACTATGGCCTGGAGCGGGACAGCCTGATCGTGCGCGACGTGCGCGTTGATCAGGGGCCCTCGCTGAAGCGCTATCGTGCGAAGGCTCGCGGGCGTCCGGGGTTCTATCGGAAGCGGTCCGCCCACATCACCGTCGTCGTGGACGACGAAAGCGAATAAGCATGGGCCGAAAAGTTCACCCAATCGCCTATCGCCTCGGATACACGAAGCGCTGGCTCAGCACGTGGTACGCCGATCGCGACTACACCGCGCTGCTGGCTGAGGACTTCCAGATCCGGAAGATCGTGCGGCAGTTTCTCGACAACCCGCCCGGACGACGCGATCAGCGTCGCGGCGGACGGCGGCGTGGATTCGGCGCCGGCGTGTCGCGCATCGAGATCGAACGCCAGGTCAGCCAGTTGCGCGTGATCATCCACACGGCCCGACCGGGCATCGTGATTGGCCGCGGGGGAAGCAACCGCGAGGAGATCCAGCGCCTGCTGGAGCTCCATACGAAGAAACGCACCGTCGTCGACGTCCAGGAAATCGGTCAGCCCGAGCTGGACGCATTTCTGGTGGCGCGCAACGTGGCCGAGCAGCTGGAACGCCGCGTGTCGTTCCGGCGGGCCATGAAAGTCACCGCCGAGCGCAGCATGCGGGCCGGGGCCATGGGCGTGAAAGTCATGGTCAGCGGCCGCCTGGGCGGACGGGAAATGGCGCGCACCGAGTTCGAGCTCAGCGGCACGGTGCCGTTGCAGACGCTCGACGCCGACATCGACTATGGATTCACCGAAGCCCGCACGGCGCAAGGGCGCATTGGCGTCAAGGCGTGGATCCATCGCCGCGACACCCTGAGCGACACCGCCGATATGCTGGCCGGCCGCGTCGGCCGGACGGGGATGGGCGGTCGACGCGCCCCGAGAGGGAACTGACGTCATGTTGATGCCCAAGCGAACCAAATTCCGCAAGGCTCACCGAGGCCGGCGGCGCGGCCGCGCCGCGCGCGGCAACGCGCTGCAGTTCGGCGAAGTCGGGCTGCAGGCGCTCAGTGCCGGCTGGGTCGACAGCCGGGAGATCGAGGCGGCGCGGCGCGCCATCACTCACGCCATCCACCGCGGGGGCCAGGTGTGGATTCGGCTCTTTCCGGATAAGCCGGTCAGCGCCAAGCCGGCGGAGACTCGCATGGGGAGCGGCAAGGGCAACGTGGACCACTGGGTGGCTGTCGTGAAACCCGGCCGCGTGCTGTTTGAAATCGCGGGCATCGATGACGACCTCGGCCGCGAGGCCATGCGCCTCGCGTCGCACAAGATCTCCGTGGCGACTCGCGTCATCACCCGAAATCGCGAGGTGGTCGTTGGCTGATCTGGCAGAGATTCGGGCGCTCGATCGCGATGCCCTGGAAACCCGACGCCGAGAGGCGAAGGAAGAGCTGTTCCGACTGCGCCTGCAGCATGCGACGCTCCAGCTCACCGCGACCTCGCGGTTGCGCGAGCTTCGGCGCGACATCGCGCAGATCATGACCGTGCAGCGCGAGCGCGAGCTTGTTGGCGCCGTCGCCGTGGAAGAGGACGCATGATGACTGCGGACGATCAGCGGCGCCAGCGTCGCGTCGGGACCGTGGTGAGCAATCGCACCGACAAGACCATCTCGGTCCAGGTGGAGGCCGTGCGCCGGCACCCGCTGTACCGCAAGCCGGTCCGCGTCCGGCGCAAGCTGCTGGCGCACGACGCCGAAAACGCCTGCGACGTCGGCGACGTGGTGGAGATTGTGTCGTCGCGGCCCTATAGCCGGCGCAAACGCTGGCGACTGACGCGCATCGTGAATCGCGCCACGCTGACCGAAGAAGAGCAGGCAGCCGTGGAGGCCGCCAGCGAGGCCGCGCAGGTGGTGGACGTTGAGCCCGAAGCCGATGCCGAGGCGGCCGCTGACGCGCCCGCCGACGCCGAAGCTGATGTTGTCGAAGCGACCACCGACGCATCGGCCGAACTCGAGGCGGATGTAGAAGCCGATCCCTCTGAAAGCGAATCCCGCTAACGCCATGGTTCAACAACAGAGCCGACTCAAGGTTGCCGACAACAGCGGCGCGCGCGAGATCATGTGCATCCGCGTGCTCGGCGGTTCCGGCCGTAAATACGCCGGCGTGGGCGACATCGTGGTGGCCAGCGTCAAGCACGCCGCGCCCAACAGCCCCGTGCCGAAGGGCAGCGTGGTGCAGGCGGTGGTCGTGCGCGTTGCGAAGGAATATCGACGCGTCGACGGATCGCGGATTCGCTTTGACGACAACGCGGCCGTCGTCTTGGACGGCACGGCGCCGCGCGGCACACGCATTTTCGGCCCCGTGGCGCGCGAGCTCCGCGAGCGGCGCTTCATGCGCATCGTGTCGCTGGCGCCCGAGGTGCTCTGAGCATGGCCGCCACACACCGATTTCGCCTCCGCAAGGGTGACACCGTCGAGGTGCTCGCCGGGCGGGACAGAGGTCGCCAGGGCGAAATCGAACGCGTCGTGCCGGAAACGGGACAGCTTGTCGTCGAAGCCATTAATGTGCGCAAGCGGCACACCAAGCCGCGTGCCATTGGGCAGCGGGCCGGTATCATTGAATTCAACGCCCCGCTTGACGCCTCGAACGTCATGCTGGTCTGCCCGCATTGCGGCGCGCGTTCCCGGATTGGAATTCGTGTGGGCCGTCGCGGGGCGCGTATCCGCTACTGCAAGAGCTGCAACGAACCACTGGATGAGTGATGGCACGCCTGCTTGATCGGTATCGAGAGTCGATTCGCCCCGAATTGCAACGGGACCTTGGCCTCGGCAACCTCCACGAGGTGCCGCGGCTGG
>DAOUKN010000223.1:0-4136 GCA_034421255.1 Chloroflexota bacterium
GGCGGCGGGCGTGCCGCTCCTGGAAGGTCCCGAGCCGGCGATTTCCGCACGCGAGACCAAGCGCATGCTGGACGACGCCGGGTTGATCTGCGTCGGCGCCCACGCCCGTTGGCGCGAGATCCGCGGCGACACGTCGGCGGTCGTCGATCGGCTGCGTGAGCTGGACTGCTCGATGATCAGCATTCCGGCGTTCGTCGATGAGTTCGATCGATTCGAGCCCGCGAGCTACGAGGCGTTCGCCGGCGAAGCGGCGCTGGTGGCGCAGATTCTCGGCGAGCACGGCATTCGGCTGGGCTATCACCATCACGGGCACGAATTCCTGCGCTTCGGCCCCGACCGCCGGACGATGTTCGACGTGCTGGTTGAGGAGCCGAGTCTGGCGCTCGAAATCGACGTCTATTGGGCGGCATTCGCCGGCGTGGATCCCGCCGCGCTGATCGAGAGGCTGCCGGGTCGGGTTCCCCTGCTCCACTGCAAGGACCTGGAGATGATCCGCGACGACGAAGCCGGCGCGCGTCCGTTCTACGCGCCGGTGGGCGAGGGCAACCTGGGCTGGGAGCGCATTCTGGCGGCTAGCCAGGCCGCGGGGACCGAGGCATGGGTCGTGGAGCAGGACCAGTGCCTGCGCGACCCGTTCGACTGCCTCCGATCCAGCTTCGAGTTCCTGCTGGCGCGGGTTCCATCGCTGGAATCTTGATGAGTTGCCTGTATGACCTGAGACGGGCGGGTCTGAGACCCGCCCCGACCTCCGTGAGGAGTGTGCGGCATGGCGGGTGAGATTGGCATCGGCATCGTGGGGGCGGGCGGGATCGCCAGGGGCGGCCACATTCCGGGCTACCTGAGCATGCCGGACCGCTGCCGCATCGTGGCCATTGCCGACATCGAGATCGAGCGCGCCCGGCAACTGGCGGAGCAGTTCGACATTCCGCACGTGTTCGACAGCCACGAGGACCTGCTGAGCGTCGACGAGATCGACGCCGTCAGCGTGTGCACCCATCCGGACACCCACGCGCCCGTGACGATCGCCGCGTTGCAGTCCGGCCGCCACGTGATGACCGAGAAGCCGATGGCCGTGGACCTGGACGCGGCGCGGGCGATGGTGGCGGCGTCGCACGCGGCCGAGCGCATCCTGGCGGTGGATTTTCAGACCCGATTCATTCGGCAGACGCAGACCATGAAGCGGTTCGTCGACGCCGGCGATCTGGGCGAGATCTACTTTGCCCGCGCCCGCTACGTGCGGCGCCGAGGCATTCCGGGGCGCCAGGCATTCCACTCCAGGGCGGAAAGCGGTGGCGGCGCGTTGATGGACATCGGCGTGCACATTCTCGACACCGGCCTCTGGCTCATGGGATTTCCCACGGCGGTGTCGGCGTCGGGATCGATCTTCCGCAAGCTCATCACCCAGGAGGAGTTGTTCAATCCGATGGGTGATTGGGATCGGTCGGCGACCGACGTGGACGAGAGCGCGGTGGGGCTGATCAAGTTCGCCAACGGCGCGGCCATGACGCTTGAATGCGCCTGGGGCATGAACGTGGGCGAGACGGACTTCGGCATCGACTTGGCGGGCGACAAGGGCGGCGGCGCGGTGAGCTTCGACGAGGCGAGGCACGCCGCGGCCGGCACGCATCCCGTGCGCGTGTTCAAGGACACCGGCGAGATGCTGGTGGACCTGATTCCGACTTCGGATTCGGCGATGCCGTCCTACCCGCCGCGCGATGCTCCCAAGCCGCACACGCTGTCAATGCAGAACTTCGTCACCGCCATCATCGAGGGAACCGAGCCGCTGGTGACCGGCGACCAGGGCCTGATCACCAGCTCGATCATCGACGCGCTCTACCGCTCGGCGGAATCCGGCCAACAGGTGGACATAGAGCTATAGATTCGACCGAAGTCCGCCAGTCTTGCCCGGATCGACGGCGTGCGGGAGTGAGACTGCGTTCGAGCCTTCGGGGAGCCGCAATGGTTGCGGTGTTGACCGGCTGACTCCACCCTACGCACTATGCGGGCTCCGGCGCACGCCGGGGCGGGAGGTGGATCCGATGGGACTTCACATGACGCGTGATCGGTCGCGCGGGTGGCGGATGGTGGCGGTGGCGGTGGTCGCCGGAGCAATGGCGTTGCTTGCGGTGTCGGCCACGTCGCTGGCGTTGGACTGCGTGGGCATGGAACTCGACGACGGGTGCCTGTTCACGAATACCGGCGGCGACACGCCATACCCCGATGACGGATTTGCGGTGACGAACGCCGACGGCGTGCCCCTGTGGGACTTCGTGCGCGTGCGCAGCGCGGATGCCATTGGCTATCCGATCAGCCAGCGGTGGGTGAATGGCCCATTCACCTTCCAGGCTTTCCAGAAGGTCATCCTCCAGTGGGATCCCGGCAAGGAGCGGATGAACTACTACAACACGCTGGATGTGCTGGCGAACCGCTATCCGGAGGTCGAGTTGCCGAATGTGCCGGCCCACCAGGTGCTTGAAGCCGACCAGGGTGTGACGGAGTTCTCCGTGATCGTGCGGAACCATCTGGCGCTGCTGGAGCAGAACCCGGCGATCAAGGAGCGGTTTCTGGCGGAGCCGGACTGGTTGAACCTCTATGGGCTGCCGATCCGGTATGAGGAGCGCGAGGTGAATGGGAATCCGCAGGGCCTGCAGATGCTGCGGTCACAGCGGACGGTGTTCGTGATCTGGAACGTTCCGGCGCCCGGCGTGACCGAGGGCCGGGTGAATCTGCAGAACGTGCCGGACAAGGTGAAGCGCCTGAGCGACGTGATCATTCCCGATGCCGCAAAGCGCCCGATCGGGGATCTGCTGGTGTTTGGCTCGCGCGCAGACGGCAAAACCAAGATTTTCGTCATGCGTCCCGACGGTTCCAGTGTGACGCAGTTGACCCATGCTGACGCTTGGGACGGGGCCCCGCGGTGGTCGCCCGACGGGAGCCGCATTGCATTCGGCTCGAACCGCGACCGGGACCCCGGCCAAGCTGAGATCTACGTGATGAGCGCTGACGGCACGGACGTAACGGCGCTGACCCAGAACAATGCGAGCAACTGGTCTCCTCGGTGGTCGCCAGACGGGACCCGCCTGGTGTTCTTTTCCGACCTCGACGGGGACTTGGAGATCTTCGTGATGGATGCAGACGGCTCGAACGTGATGCAGTTGACCCATAACGGCGACTGGGACGCGGTGCCCAATTGGTCGCCTGACGGAAGCCGCATTGTGTTCCAGTCGAACCGCGACGGAGACATGGAGATCTACGTGATGGGTGCGGACGGCTCGGACGTGACGCAGCTGACCCATAACGACGTGGCGGACCTAGACGCCGATTGGTCGCCGGACGGTAGCCGCCTCGCCTTCGTGTCGGAAGTCGAAGGGGATCGCAAGGTTCACGTGATGGACGCGGACGGCTCGGCTGTGACGCAGTTGAGCCATGGCAGCGGGTTGGACGGAGCCCCCGATTGGTCACCCGATGGGCGATTCATCGCGTTCCATTCGGAAGTCGATGGAAACTCTGAGATCTACGTGATGGGCGCGGACGGCTCGGACGTAACGCAGCTGACCAACAACGAAGGATTCGACGCTTGGCCAGATTGGTCGCCGGTGGCCGTTGCGATTCCGGCAACGCCGGGGTGAGCCCGCGCGTCGTCGCCACAGGGACGACGCGCTAGATTCGGCTTTCCGGCGTCCTGAAGAGGCTGTAGCCGAACCGGAGGGTCTCCGGGTAGCGACCGCTGGAGTCGAAGGCGAGCAGGGCGCGCCGCACGTCGGTGTCGAAGCGGGCGGCTCGGTCTCCCAAGACTCGCCGTGAGAGTCTCGCGGTGGAGCGAAAGTTCCCCAGGATCGATTTCAGCGTCCAGACATGGGGCTGCGGGAACTCGAACGTGCCGACGTGCCGAAGTCCTTCTGCGGTCAGTACCTGCCGATCGTGATCGGTGCCGCGAGGGCGTGACGGCGGGCGCTCGCTTGGGGGTTGGGCGCCCGAACGCTGCTCCTCGTACCGCCGAACGACGGCTCGCAGGACGTCGTGCCACGGTTCTTGTCCCCGCAGCAGGCTGAAGCCCCCCAGCGTTGCCAGGCAGCGGCCGGGCGCGAGCCAGTTCAAGGCGCGTTCGGCGATCGCTCGCCGATCCAGCCTGTGGA
>DAOUKN010000224.1:0-4671 GCA_034421255.1 Chloroflexota bacterium
GCGCCGCACCATGCACCTCGCTGAAGCCCCGCCGTTCGCGGGGGCGGAATGCTAGCACGCCCCACACCCACCGTCTATGGGATTTGGGAACAAAATCGCGGTTGTCCTTCTGCGGCAGCCCACATTGCGTCAAATTGTTCCTACAACCGATCGTCCCCGTGGGCCACGAACCGGGCCGCCGCCAGCGCCCCCAGAACCATCAGCGCCCCGATCAGCAGGAAGACGCGGTCCAGTCCCAGCCACTCGCCCAGCACGCCCGCGCTCACGGGACCGAGAAACATGCCCAGCGCGTAGACGCCCTGAAACACGCCCATCGCCGTGGCTCGCTCGGCGGGAGCCGCGCGCTCGATGCTGTGCGCCATCAGCGCCGGAAACACCAGACCGCGCCCGAATCCCCCGATCCCCTGCACGAGGGTGAGCACCGCCAGGTTCGGCAGAATTGGAATCAGAAGACTCGATATCGCCGTCAGCAGAAATCCGAACACGGCGGCCAGGCGGCCGTCCAGCCGCGCTCCGGCCACGACCAGGACCAGCGCGCCCACGCCGTTGGCCGTGACGGCGACGGTCCCGAGCAACCCGAGGTCGAAGTTGCTCGCGCCGAGCGAATCCGCCCAAAGCGGCACGAAGGCGAACGTGAGGCCGAACTGGGCGTATTGCAGCAGGGCGGCCAGCGCCGCGGCCACCAGGGTGCTGCGTTGCGTGCCCGCGCGCGCCAGCGTCTGAACCCGTGGCGGCTGTTCCTGCGGAGCGCGGGCGTGATCCGGCAGCGGCAGCAGCACCACCACCCCGGCCAAGCCGAGCCCGACGGCGATCCAGAACGTGGTGGCAACCGTGCTGGCCTCGGCCACCGCGCCGCCGATCAGCATGATCACGACCTGACTGGCCGCGCTCAGCCCCACCGCGATGCCGGTCGCCCGGGCCACCATCCGGCTGGGAAAGAACTCGGCCAGGTGCACCGAGGCGATCACGAAGGTCGACGCGCCCAGGCCGGTCACCGCCCGACCGACGACCAGCAGCCAGGCCACCGGCGACAGCGCCAGTGCCGCCGCCCCCGCCGCGTTGGCCAGCATGCCGCCAATCAAGAACGGCTTGCGGCGCGCCACGCGGTCCGACCACACGCCAATCGGAATGCGCAAGAGGAGCTGTGTCAGGCCGTAGGCGCCCACCACCAGGCCGACCATCCCCAGCGAAGCCCCTAGGTCGCGCGCATACGTCGGCAGCACGGGCACGTAGACGTAGAGCGACATCCAGAAGAGCACGTGGGCGGCGATGGCGAGGGCGCGGTGGGTGCGAGCCGGTGCGCGCATCACTCGGTGGGCGCCGCGTGCGCGGCTATTCCGACGGAATGGTGATCTGCTGACCGATTTGCAGGCTGTCGGGATTTACCAGCCGGTTGGCTTGCACAAGCTCATCGACCGTCAGCCCAAACCGTCCCGCGATGGCCGAGAGCGTGTCGCCGGCCTGCACCGTGTAGACGAATGGCGTGGGGGTCGGCGTGGGTCGCGCCACCGGCGTCGCCGTCGGCGTTGGGTTCGGCGTCGGAGTCGCGATCACGTTTTCGAATGCCCGGTTGACATCGTCGATGATCGCCGTTGGGCTCACCACCGGCGACTGCGTCGGCACGGGCTCGGCCGTGCCGGGATCCTCCGGCCGAAGCAGCAGGAACCACAGCAGGAACACCAGAAACGCCACCACCAGCATGCCGACGAAGAGTTCGCTGCCGCGTCCGACCGTTCGGTCCGAGTCCTGCATGCGCCGCCTGGCCTAGGGGGCCGCCGCGTGGGGCGGGTTTGGGCGCGGGGCTGGCAGCCGCGGCCGTCGCCGCATCGCCGCCTACGCGCCGCTGGCCACGGAGGCCATCGTCTCGTGCGCCGACGCTCGCGGCGAGCGGCCCATGGCGTAGTAGGCGAACCCAAGCTGGGCCATGCGCGCGGGGTCGTGCATGTTGCGGCCGTCCACCAGCACGTTTCCGCGCATCGCCGCCCGCATCGCGGCCCAGTCCAGCTCCCGGAACTCGTTCCACTCCGTGGTGATGAGCACCGCGTCGGCGCTCTGCGCCGCCTCGAGCGGTGACGCCGTCAGCGTCATCCGGTCGCCGAGTTCCTCCTGCGCCCGCGGTCCGGCGACCGGATCGTAGGCGCGCACCTCGGCCCCTTCACCCGTCAGCAGGTGGATGATGTCCACCGCCGGGGCGTCGCGCACGTCGTCGGTGTTCGGCTTGAACGAAAGGCCCAGCACGGCCACCGTGCGGCCGCGCAAGTCGTCCAGCCCGTCGCGCAGCTTGCGTACGGCCGAATGCCGCGCGTCCCGATTGATCTCCATCACCGCGCGCAGGAGCTGCGGGTGGCAGCCGTGCACGAGGGCCATATGTTCGAGCGCGCGCACGTCCTTCGGGAAACAGCTTCCGCCCCAGCCAATGCCGGCGTTCAGATAGCCGCGCCCCACCCGACGATCGAGCTCCATGCCGTGCCCGACGACCTCGACATCGGCGCCCAGGGCCTCGCAGATGGCGCCCATTTCATTGATGAACGAGATGCGCGTGGCCAGGAAGGCGTTGGAGGCGTATTTGATCATCTCGGCGGTGCGCAGGTCGGTGATGATGATGGGGCAATCGAACGTCCGGTACAGCTCGGCCACGCGCCGCGCGGCGGCTTCGTCGCCCGAGCCGATCACGACCCGATCCGGCTTGAGAAAGTCCTGGATCGCCGACCCCTCGCGCTGGAACTCCGGGTTCGACACCACCGGAAAGTCGTCGGCGCCATGCTCGCGCAGGATGCGCGAAATCAGGTCGCCCGTGCCAAGGGGCACGGTGCTCTTGGTGACGATCGTCGCGCCGGCCGTCATGCGGGACGCGAGCGACGAAACGGCCGCGTCGACGCCCGCCAGACTGGCCTCGCCGGCCGCGCCGGTCGGCGTATCGACGGCGATGAAGATGAACTCGCGACCGGGAATCGCCTCGTCGTAGTCGGTGGAGAATCGCAGCCGGCCCGCGCGCACGCCGCGATCGATCAACGTTTCCAGGCCCGGCTCGTAGATCGGCACGTGTCCCGCGCGCAGCGACTCGATCTTCGCCTCGTCGATGTCCAGGCAGGTCACCTCGTGCCCGAGATCCGCGAAGCACGCGCCAACGGTCAGCCCCACATAGCCGGTGCCCACGACGGATAGCGTGCTCAGCGGTCATGCTCCTCACGCCGGCCAGCGCCGGCACATCCACTCGCGCGTCCCCAAGTTTAGTAGGCCCGCGGCGACTTGGACCGGAGTCGATCCGGATCGAGGTCATGGTGGTGCGATACGCTCGCGGCCTGCCGGGAGCAATTGACCTCGGGACCGGTGTCGAGCAGACCGCAAGAGCATGACTACCTGGAGGCGCTGTCGTGCAGCGCGTGCGACCGCGAGCACGACCCGCGTCGGATCCACACGGTCTGCGAAGGGTGCGGTCACTCGCTCCTCGCGCGCTACGACCTGCGCCGGGTTTCGCGCGCCATCACGCCGGATGAGGTGTCCCGCCGGGCGCGTGGCATCTGGCGCTTTCGCGAGCTCTTGCCACCGCTTGCGGCGGGTGGAGGACCGGACCTTGGCGCGGGTGACACGCCCCTGCTGCCGTTGCGGCGGCTGGGCGAGCGGCTCGGCATGCCTCATCTCTGGCTGAAAGAAGAAGGGGCCAATCCGACGGGGACCTTCAAGGCCCGCGGGGCCGCCGTCGGGGTCGCCGCCGCGGCGGCTTTGGGCGTGCGCGAGCTGGCCATTCCCACGGCGGGCAACGCCGGCAGCGCCTGGGCGGCCTACAGCGCCGCCGCCGGACTGCCGATCCACGTGGTGATGCCGGTTGACACACCGCCGCCGATCAAGGCGGAGTGCGTCGCCTACGGCGCCGACGTCACCGAGGTCGACGGCCTCATCAGCGACGCCGCGCGGATCGTCAACGAGCGCGCCGCGCGCCATGGCTGGTTCGACGCCTCCACCATGCGCGAGCCCTATCGCGTGGAGGGCAAGAAGACCATGGGGCTCGAGATCGCCGAAGCGTTCGACTGGAAGCCGCCGGACGCCGTGCTTTACCCCACGGGCGGCGGCGTGGGGCTCATCGGCATCTGGAAGGCCATGCGCGAGCTCGACGAGATGGGTTGGCTCAAGGGGCCGCCGCCGCGACTGATCGCCGTGCAGGCCGCCGGATGCGCCTCTATCGTGGACGCGTGGGAGGCGGGCGCGGCGACGGCGGAGCGGGTGGCCGATGCGCACACGGTGGCGCCCGGACTGCGGGTGCCGCTGCCATTCGCGCATGCCCTGGTGCTGCGAGCAATTCGCGAGACCGGTGGCACCGCGGTGGCGGTCAGCGACGACGAGCTCATGGTGGCCATGTCGGAGCTTGCCGAAAGCGAAGGCGTCTTCGCCTGTCCCGAGGGCGCCGCGCTGCTGCCGGCGCTGCGGCGGCTGCTCGATCGCGGCGACCTTACGCGTGACGCCTCCGTCGTGCTCCTCAACACCGGCAACGCACTGAAGTACACCGATCTCATGCATGCGCCCAGCGGGCGTGCCGCATGACAAGGCCGGTGCGCACCCTCTCCGTCATTCCCGCGAAGGGAGACCTTTGAATAATTGGGGCGGGAGCGCGTGGGGAGGGGTATCGGCCCCGCCTGGAGGCCCGGGCGGCGTTCCGGCGGGCGGGCCGGCGCG
>DAOUKN010000225.1:0-2529 GCA_034421255.1 Chloroflexota bacterium
CGTGGTCCACGCTATTGAGTTGCAGAAGGCCAACGTCACTGCGCTCGAACAGCGTGCGAAGGATCGCGGAATCGGTGCAGCTCTTCGGACGCATGTGGGGAACGCCAACTCAATCGCGCCGGAGATCATCGCCGATATCCCGCCGTTGACGCCGGTCTTCGTGTTGCAAGACCCCGAGGGCATGGAGCTCAAGTGGGCCAATGTCCGAGCTGTTGCGAGGGCAAACGTTGGGCGGCGCAGGCGAAAGCCTGAGCAGCTCATCAATTTCAGCGATGGGGTCCTCAGGCTGTTCTGGACAAATCAACCCCTTACGCCAGAAATGGAGGAGACCCTAACCGGCTACTTTGGAAATGCTGCTTGGAGCGATATCGTCGATGATCGAGGCGCAGGTCTCTTGGAGGCCGGGCAAACAATCAGAGCAGCGGTGGAACTCTACAAGCGGCAACTGCGTGAAGACGCTGGGTATTCCCACGTGATCGATTGCGAGATTCGCCGCGACCAGGTGACGCGTGGTCAGCGCGCTTATCATCTCGTCTTTGCAAGCGACCATCCTGACGCACCGGGGATCATGGAGGACGCGTTCAAGAAAGTGCATGTGGGGCAGAGCCGATTCCCGGGGATGCTGCCGGCGAGTAGCGATGAGTAGCGCGAGCCGCATTGAGTGGACCGACGCGACCTGGAATCCCGTGACTGGATGCACTCGCACGAGTCCGGGCTGCGACCACTGCTACGCCGAGCGGATGGCCAAGCGCCTGCAAGCGATGGGGAATCCGCGATACACCAACGGATTCGACCTGACGCTGCATTGGGACAAGGTCGACGATCCGGCGAGGTGGCGTGATCCGCGACGAGTATTCGTCAACAGCATGAGCGATCTCTTTCATCCGGATGTGCCGCTCGAGTTTGTCAAGGCGGTATTCGCGTCCATGAACTCGGCCTCGAGACACCAATTCCAGATTCTGACCAAGCGCGCTCGGCGGCTGCCCACGGTCGCAGCAGAAGTGAATTGGACCACCAATATCTGGATGGGCGTCTCTGTGGAGGACGATCGCTACACATGGCGGATTGACCATTTGCGCGAGGTTCCAGCGACTGTTCGTTTTCTATCGATAGAGCCGCTGATCGGTCCAGCCGGTCGTCTCGATCTGAATGGCATTGATTGGGTGATCGTCGGCGGAGAGAGCGGTCCGGGCGCCAGAGACATGGAGGCGACTTGGGTGCGGGACATCCGCGATCAGTGTGCCGAGACCAATACCGCCTTTTTCTTCAAACAGTGGGGCGGCGTGCACAAGAGCCGCACCGGACGTGTGCTCGACGGCCGCACGTGGGACGAATTCCCGGTGGCGGAGGCAAGAGCTTAGGGGCTACTGAGCCGGACGGATCCCGACGCTTACGAGCCCCCCACGTTTGGACGGCGCCATGCTGCCCTGACGGGCTGAAGGTTCGGTCTACGACCTAGCATTTTCGAGGGGGCTCGCGCGCAGGCCTCGACGCTCGGCGAGTGCGATTGCCATTTCAACCAAGCGTTCCGGGCCTGCCACAACCAGCGCGGCGCTTGGCCACATTTCAGCCATGGCGCCGATGAACTCGTCCAGGAACGCCGGGCTCGCCAGGCCTACCGACTTGAGGTCAAGCGCGACCTCACAGGGGTCGTCGCTCAGGCAGCGAAGCGCAGCTTTGGCGACCTCGCGCGCGCGGTTGCGGGTCGCGAACGTGCGTCCAAATGCGCCCAAGTCAATTGAACGGCGAGTCACGGAGGCATCCTCTACCCCGGAGTGCCAGTCGGACACTGAATAGAGCGGAGTCCAATCGCAAGTCCGCCTGAGCTACACCGCCCCGTTGTTCAACCGCGGCATCACCTCGTTCGCCAGCAGCGACATCGAGTTGACCCACTGCTCGCGTGGCTGCCACTCGTGCGCCATGGCCAGCAGCACGCCGAACCCGCCCACGTCGTCGTAGAGCTTCTGCAGCTTGGCGGTGACGTCGTCGGGGCTGCCCACGATGAAGACGTTGTCCACCAGGTACTCGACCGTCACGTCGGAATCGGCCATGTCGGTGTCGATCTTCATCGCGTCCAGCATGCGCACCTTCGGCATGATGTGCAGGAAGTAGTGGCGGAAGTCGCGGGCCAGCGTGCCTTCCAGGGCTTCTTGCCGCGCCTTCTCGGTGGTCTCGGCAATGTAGACCTCGCGCGCGATGCGCCATTGCGAGCGGTCGGGCGTGCGGCCGGCCTCCCGCGCGCCCTCCTCCACCGATTCCCAGTGCGTCTTGATCACGCGTGTCGGCACCAGGTTGATGCTCATCGGAATCCACCCGCGGGCCCCCGCCAGCGTCAGCGTGCCGGAGTTCTCCGACACTCCCGCCACCCCGATTGGCGGATGCGGCTTCTGATAGGGCTCCATGTGCACCCGCAGGCCGATCAGGTCGTCCGGCTCGGGAATATTGAAGTCCCAGAACGCCGTTCGGTAGCGCCCCGGCTTCGGGTCGTTCCAGAGCATGAGCACGGTTTCGATGGCTTCGCGCGTCATG